>NZ_JBNCMT010000008.1:0-168999 GCF_049846925.1 Brevibacillus nigriterrae | reverse complement strand
CCGGTCTTGCTTAAAAAGTGCAAAACCGGCTTTTCCCTATTCTATTTCAAAACTACCAGCCTATTCTTTAGCTTAATCGCAATATCCAGTGACTGTATTGCATGATCCAGGGAGATAATGGAGTCGGCTCCTTCGTTCAAACATTGAAGAGCGTGCTCCAAACTCTTTTCGTATGGATTGACTTTTTCCAAGGCAAGTTCATGTTTTCCCTGGTCAGTGTTCTCAAAAAGAGTGGATTCAGTTTCGCCATTACTGTCAGATTCATGAAACACCAGTTTTGCTCGTTCGAAGTAGGCTTCATATCCGACAGTAAAAGGGTAGGAATGGGGCATCTGGGAAGAGACAATGACTTCAATTGTCGGTTCAGACTGTTGAAACCATGCTCGAACAAAGGATTGCTCCCGATTTTCCAATTGATTTCCCCACACTATACAATCATCCGTGGAGACACCTAGCCACGTCACAAAATCCAATTCATGGATCATCAGCTTTGTTGTTATCGTGTTAAGTCCCAGATCACCCCACATCGGAGAAGTTTCTCTTTTTAGGGTAAGGGAGATCAGTTTCCCGTATTTCTGATGTTGAATGGCTTCGTACAAATACCGGTAAGCCCAATCAAATTTGATAAACTGATTGACCAGGATTCGTTTGCCGTACTGTTCTTCTGCACGCTTCATCGCAAGGACATCTTCAAGATGGAGGGCAACGGGTGTCTCGCAAAAAACATGCTTGCCATGTTGAAGTGCTTGAATCGCATATTGGCTATGCAGATGTGACGGCAAACAACTATCAATCACATCGATCTCTGGGTCAAGCAAAATATCGTCGAAACAAGTGGTAATCTCAACCCCTAACTCAGCTTTCAATTTGCGAAGCTTGTCTTCATTCCTGCCGAAAACGACAATTCTTTTTACTTGTTCGAACTTTTTCAAAAGCTGTACGTGATACCAGCCGAAACCTGTTCCTAAAACGGCAATATTCAAAGTGAAACACTCCTCCCGGTTTGTCTCTATGATATAGTTGGATTGTTGCCAACTTAGTGTCAACAATGGAAATTCAATCATGATGTTGCTGACATTGACAGTTCAAAAGGTGTTTTTTTGGAGGGAGTACCGTTGAGATTGCATCGGTTAATTGCCATTTTGTTATTAATCGAATCGAGAGGGAAAATGAAAGCCAAAGACCTTGCGTACGCATTGGAAACCTCTGTTCGTTCCATCTATAGAGATGTCGATACTTTAGCAGAAGCCGGAATTCCCATTGTCACAACTACGGGCCCGAGTGGAGGCATCGAACTAATGGAGGGGTATACGGTCAATTTGAAGCAACTGAACGGAGAGGATGTCATCAACCTGTATTTGACAGGAATGGGCATCTATTCAGAAGGAAAATCCGAGTCAGGCTTGAAGTTACAGAATGCATTGCTCAAATTGGAAAAAACGTTGCCTGCCTCCTATCAATCTGACATCAGGAAGGTGAGAAGCCGGTTTTATTTCGATGATACGCCTTGGTGGTCAGAACGTATAACGAATCCCTGCCTCGAAACGTTGCGGACTGCGGTATGGAGATCGCAAAAGCTGCATATCCAATACCATAAGACACATGGTGTTTGTTCTTCCCGTCACATTCAGCCATATGGACTTGTCGTGAAAAAAGCTGATTGGTATGTCATTGCTTTTTGCGAGGATGCAAAAGAGATTCGGACATTCAAATGCGAGCGAGTGGTAGAGGCCAAACTGACAGGGGAAACGTTTGAAACTCCTCCTGATTTTTCTTTGGAAACCTTCTGGAACAGGCGAGAAGCTGAATTCAAGCAATCTTGCAGAGAGAATGAGTTTTTCCCTGTAGTCATCAGGCTGGATGAATCGAAAGGTAATGTCTTGAAGCAGTATGAGGTGATTCAATCCAGGCAGGAAGGGAATCAACTCCTTGTAACGATAAACATGTTCGGCTTCGATATTGCCTGTAGGGATGTCTTGGCTCTAATCGGCAAGGTTGAATTTGTGGAGCCTGAGGAACTAAGGCACTATGTAAAGGAAAAGTTACTAGAACTCCAGAAGTGGTATGAATCGTAATTATTTGGGAGAATGCGAGATGACCTCTGAAAAAGAACGGACGATGTTCGAAAGATTGGTTCAAAAAAAGGAGACCGGATGAAGCATGAGCACAAACAATCCTCTCAAAGAAGCATTTCTTCAAGCAAAATATAGACTTGGGGGTCATGGAAAAAGAAACATCCAACAACTGAAAACGGCGATAAACCATGTCGATGAGAATTTGGACAGTGATGTATATGGCTCGGGCGAGCTGATAGAAGGGTTCCAAGACAAGATGTCACAATACGTCGGCAAAGAAGCGGCCGTCTTTTTTCCAAGTGGCACGATGGCACAACAAATAGCCATGCGAATCTGGTGTGATCGAAAAGGACTCAAAAAGGTCGCTTATCATCCTTTATGTCATTTGGAAATACATGAAGAAGACGGCTTGAAAGAGTTGCACCAAATTGAGTCGATTTTGCTGGCAGATAAAAACCGAGTGATAACACTTGAGGATGTTTTGAATCTGAATGAGGACATTGCATGTTTGTTGCTTGAGTTGCCGCAGCGAGAGATTGGTGGACAATTGCCAAGCTATGAGGAATTGGAAGCGATCGCCGCTCACTGCCACAAGAAGGGAATCCCTTTGCATCTGGATGGGGCCAGACTTTTTGAAATCTTGCCTTACTATCAAAAGTCAGCCGAGGAAATCTGCCAGTTGTTTGACAGTGTCTATCTTTCCTTTTACAAAGGGATTGGCGGAATCGCGGGAGCCATTCTTGCAGGGGATGAAGCTTTCATCAAAGAGTCGAAAATATGGAAGAGACGTCACGGCGGAGATTTGATCAGTCTCTACCCCTATATCATCAGTGCCGATCATTATTTCGAACAAAATGTACATAAAATGGGGCAGTTTTACTCAGACGCCAAAGAGCTGGCAGAAATGTTTAACCAGTGCCATGGAATCGTCACTTTACCTGTAGAACCAGTATCCAATATGTTTCACGTCCATTTTCATGCACCAAAAGAAAAAGTGGAACCGATGCTGATTTCCATTTATGAATCGACGGGTATCGGCTTTACTCAATATTTGAAAGAGTGTGACGAGAATGGTTGTTCTTATGAAGTTTCCATCGGCAATCAATATGCGCTGATACCGAAAGAGGAACTTCAACACGCTTTTTACTTGCTAGCTGAAAATATGAGACAAGTATTAGCTTAATTGCAACTTCATCCATACCTCATCCCAGTACTCATCACCGTGTTTCATCGCTTTCTCTTCATAGCCAAACTCGACAAAACCAACGGATTCATATAATCGACGGGCAGCCTGGTTGGTGCTGGCAACGGTCAGGTTGATTTGCTCCAGACCGTTCATCCGGGACGTCTTTTCGACTGCCTTTTGTATAAGCTGTTTGGCGATTCCTTTGCCTCGTGCTTGTGGTGATACATACATGGCAAAAAGGTCTGCTCTGTGTGCGAATTTGATTTGGCTCTCACGAACGATGGTAACTACTCCAATCAATTGACCTTCATCGAACGCACCCATGGAAAACATGTGATCGGAAGGCTGCAATCGTTCCATTACCTGCTCAAGCGGATTGGGACGATTGACAGACTCTTCCCACGTGGAGCCGAAGGAAGCCGGGCTTTCCTGCAAGGCAAATAATCGTAAATCCCAGTAAATTTGTGCATCATCTGGTTGTAACAGACGGATGTCAATCATGTAATAACCTCCCAATCATTCATAATCTTCCAGCAATATTTCCATAGTGTACCACATCATTCGGTGAAAAAGGAAAAGGCCCGAAAAACTCGGGCAGACAAGTGTTGCTTCCATTAAATCTGCTTCTCTTATTGGGAGCTCTTTACCTCAGACCAGACTCGGTCGTACAGCTTCACCGAATCACCAATATCTTGAATGCCTTCCGTGCGCTTCAGTTCTTCGGCAGGTGGATAGATGGCGATATTTTCAAGCGTAGCTTTATCCAGTAGTTTGCGGCCTTCCCTGTTTGGATTGATGTAGGGAAATGATTGCGAAATCTCGGCGATGACTTCCGGTTCGAGCAGGAAATTAATGAAGGCTTCTGCTGTTTTCTTGTGCTTGGCATCCTTTGGTATGACGAAATTATCGAAGGCGATCATCAAACCCTCTTTGGGCAGAATGGTCTTGATCTGTGGTTTCTCTCTTTGAGCAAGGGCAATTTCTGGACCCCAGGAGAGAGCAACGGAAACTTCTCCATTGATCAGCAATGTCTTGGGACTGTCACTGTCAAATGCTTTTACATTGGGCATTAACTGAAGCATCTTTTGTTTGGCTTCCTCCAGATGGGCAGGATCCGTATCATTGCCTGAATACCCCAACGACTTCAATACCATGCCGATGATGAATCGTTGATCGTCGAGCAGTACGATTTGTCCTTTTAGCTCAGGTTTCCATAAGTCTGTGTAACTTGCGATCTCCACCTTTACTTTATCAGGATTGATACCCAGTGACATGGTATTTCCCATATACGGAACCGAGTACTTGTTGCCTGGATCGTACTCTTTGTTGATAAACTCATCCATCAGATTTTTGAAATTCGGGATGTTGCCAAGGTCAATCGGCTCGATCATGCCTTGTTTGACCATGGGCTGAATCACGTAATCACTGGCTACGGCCAGGTCAAAAATCCCCCCGCCAGCAGACAGTTTTGCCAGCATTTCTTCATTGGAAGAATAGGTGCTGTAATTGACTTTTACCCCGTATTTCTGCTCAAACTTCTGAATCACTGATTCAGGGAGATACTCTGACCAGTTGAACACATTCAGTTCCTTATCCAGTCCCGAGCCTTGCTGCGTATCGGTTCCTGATTCGGCTGATGGAGAGGAACTACAGGCACTTAGCAAAAGACTGCTTGAGAGCATACCAATCCCAACAACTGACAACCACCGATTCCACCTTGATTTCATGATAAACCTCCTTGTGTATAATTTTGGGACCCCGCCAGACGCCAGCGATAGCTTGTGTCTGGTGGGTAATCTTAGTGTTGTTTCATGCGAATCCTCTCTGCCACGATGACAATAGCCAGTGTAACGATCAGCATGAGTGTGGAGAGAGCATTAATCTCAGGGGTCACACCAAATTTGACCATGGAGAAAATTTTGAGCGGCAATGTAGCACTGCCGGGACCAGCGACGAAGAAGCTGATAATCACGTCGTCAATGGATAAAGTAAAGGCCAAAAGAGCACTGGCAATTACGCCGGGTGCAATAATCGGCAGCGTAACTTTGTAGAATGTCTGCCAGGGAGTAGCACCCAAGTCCATGGCCGCTTCTTCCATGCTGCGATCAAACCCTTCCAGACGAGCTTTCAGTACAACCACGACAAATGGAATCGAAAACGTAATATGTGCTGCAATCAGTGTAAAATAACCCAATGGTATATGAAGCTGGGTGAAAAGTATCAAAAGGGATATGCCCATGACAATCTCGGGTATGACGATAGGAAGATACAGCATGGCATCCAGGGCTGTCTTACCCCGGAAGCGGTAACGATACATCCCGACCGCAGCGAGCGTTCCAATCATGGTGGCGGCAATGGTACTTACAAGGGCAACGATCAGGCTGGTGTACATGGCTTCGAGTACACCGTCATTTTGAAACAACTTCACATACCAATCGAGGGTGAATCCCGTCCAGACCGCATTCAATTTGGACTGGTTAAAGGAGAAGATAATCAGAATGGCAATCGGTACATACAAAAACAAATAGATCAGCGAAGCATAAACCGCTGCCGACTTTTTACCAAAGGAAAGGCGCACGTCAAGTCAACCCCTTTCCAGATTTATCACCTGTGAAGCTGAGGTAGACAAGGATAAAAAGTAACGTCATTCCCATTAGAACAATCGAGGCGGCAGAGCCAAAAGGCCAGTCGCGAGCCATGAGAAACTGGTTTTTGATCAGATTTCCGATCAGGACGGCTTTGCTGCCACCCATCAGGTCAGGAATGAAGAAGAGGCCCAGCGAAGGGATAAAGACAAGCAGGGAGCCAGCCACGATACCAGGAGTGGTTAGGGGCAGTGTAATCTTGAAGAATGTTTGCCACGGTTTGGCACCCAGATCTGATGCTGCTTCCAGATGAGAACGATCCAGTTTTTCAATCGATGCATACAGGGGAAGAACCATGAAAGGCAGCATCGTGTAAACGAGACCAACGAGAACGGCAAACTCATTGTACAAAAGGGAGAGTGGTTCCTGAATGATCCCCACTTTTAAAAGCAATGTATTGATGACACCCTCGGTACGAAGCAAGACAATCCAGGCGTAGGTGCGGATTAACGAATTGGTCCAAAAGGGGACAATGACTAGCAATAACAGAATATTGCGAAAATGAACAGGAGAACGAGCGATAATATAGGCGAAGGGATACCCGATCAACAAGCAGAAGAAGGTCGTGATAAAGGCAAGCACACAGGAAATCCAGACAATGCGAAGATAGAGTGGATCGACAAAGCGGATATAGTTCTCAAGCGTGATGGGCAGCTCAATCCCGCCAAACGAGCTGCGGGTGAAAAAACTGACGACAAACACAAGGAAAAGCGGGATGACAAAAAGGATACTCATCCAGAGGACAACAGGTGAAATCGTCCACCATTTGCCGGAATCACGAACTGACTTGCGGGTGGTTGAAGGTAGTGGATCATTGATCATGTAGGCAACACCACCGTTTGTGCAGAACGCCAGTTGAGGTAGAGAGGTTGATTTTGGGGTGCATCGATGAGCTGGTCTGTTTTTTCGTGAGTACTGATCGTTTGACCGTTCGTCGTTTGCAGTATCGTTTTAGTAAACATACCGCAGTAGATCCTCTCTTCCAGTTTGACAGGCAAATGATTTTCAAAATCGGCAAGCGGTTCTGTTGAGAGAGTCGTTCTTTCCGGTCTGACCGCTACCAATACAGCATCTCCGATATGGAGTACATGATGGTTGCTCGCATGTATGATTTCACCGTTCGTGGCAATGATCGTATGAGAGGCTGATGTCTGTGAAACCGTTCCAGGCAGAAAATTCATTTCACCGATGAACCCTGCGACAAATGTGGTCTGTGGTTGATCGTATATCTCATCTGGTGTGCCAACCTGAACAAGCCTGCCCTGATGCATAATGGCGATACGATCGGACATGGTCAAGGCTTCTTCCTGATCGTGGGTAACGAAAACAAACGTAATCCCCAACTGTCGCTGCAGGTGCTTCAATTCGACCTGCATTTGTTTGCGCAGTTTTTGATCCAACGCTCCGAGTGGTTCATCCAGCAACAAGACCTTGGGATTATTGACGAGTGCTCGAGCAATGGCAATCCGTTGTTTTTGCCCACCGCTCAGTTGATCCGGTTTTCGCTTCGCATACTCTTCCAGTTGGACTAGTCGCAAGATTTCTTTTACCCGACGATCAATCTCTGCTTTCGCTGTGCCTTTTACTCGTAATCCAAAAGCAACATTCTCGTAGGCCGTGAGGTGGGGGAACAGTGCATAGCTCTGAAAAACAGTATTTACGTTGCGCTCGTAGGCGGGAAGACCTTCCATATGCTTGCCATCTAATAATACTTCACCTGAAGTAGGCTGTTCGAAACCGGCAATCATGCGAAGTGTCGTCGTTTTTCCACATCCGCTCGGTCCAAGTAATGTGATGAATTCTCCTTTTTTAATCTGTAGAGAGAGATCTTGAACTACGGTGTGTTGATTGAATGTTTTGATAATATTTCGCAGTTCAACCATATGCATTGTCAATTTGACCTCCTCCTTGCTGTGAAATTTGTCAAATACTACGAATTGAGAAGCTGGTAGCTTTCCAACTTGCGATACAAGGTTGCTAAGCCAATATCGAGACGTTCTGCAATCAATCGTTTTGCTTCTAATGAATGGCCGTGTTTCTCAAGCATCCGTATGATGATTTGTTGCTCAAATTGTCTCAACTGTTCTTTCAGTGAAGTTTCAAGTTCGTAAGCTGTGAAAGTTGTTTCCTGTTCCGAATCATGTCGAGGGAGTACTGCCTGCTTGATACGTTGTGGAACAGAATCCAGTCCGATGAACCCGGAAGCTTCCATGTTCATTGCGTATTCAATGGCGTTTTCCAGCTCCCGAACATTGCCTGGCCAGTGGTATTGTGTGAACAGTTCCCTCACTTCCGGCAAAAAGTCTGTCACCTGATTTTCAATCGTCTGTCGATACTTAGTTAAGAAATACTCCATCAAGAGTGGAATATCTTCCACACGTTCTCGAAGCGGTGGCATATGCAAAGGGATGACATTCAAGCGAAAGAAGAGATCGGAGCGGAATTCCTTGGATTGAACCATCTCTTCCAAGCTTTTGTTCGTTGCAGAAATCACTCGCACGTTGACCGGCATCAATTGATGAGAACCAACTCGTTCCACCTGCTTGTTTTGCAAAACATGAAGCAATTTCACCTGCAAGTGGAGGGGGAGATCGCCAATCTCATCAAGAAAAATGGTCCCTCCGTCGGCCAACTCGAATTTACCTGCTTTTCCTTCCTTTTTTGCCCCTGTGAAAGCACCTTCCACATACCCGAAAAGCTCACTCTCCAGTAATGTCTCAGGGATTGCCCCGCAGTTGACGATGATGAAAGGCCCGTTTTTGCGGTTGCTCGAAGAATGAATAGCCGCTGCCAGCATCCCTTTACCTGTGCCGCTTTCTCCCGTGATCAGGATATTGGATGTTCCTCTTGCCACCTGCTCTGCCTGCTTTAGCACGAGGGAGAGGGAGCGGCTTCTACCTTTGATTTCGGAAAAGAACAAATCTTTAGTTTCACCTGTTAAGGCATAAGCCAGTCTGCGCATATCAGCCATTTTTCGAAAAGAGGCAACGACACCTACCACTTTCTCATCGATGAGAATCGGGCGAGCCGTACTGATGAAATGCATTTCTTGTCGGGGAGAAGAATAACGCTCTTCCTTTTCCATGTAGCCGACGCCGGTTCTGAGTACTTCCAGCATAGGAGAGTTGGGCCAAATGCTCTCAATAGGGGAACCGATGAGTGTTTCTTTGCGATTCTGGATGAATCCCTGTGCAGTTTCATTACAAGTGGTGATAATCCCGTTCTCATCGATTGCAATGATCCCCTCATGAATCGATTCGATCAATACTTCCAACTGCTGGTTTGTTTTTTTCCAGTTTTGGATGGCGTGTAGTCCTGCGATTTTACCCGTCAACAGCTCTGACATCCGTTGTAAAAAAGTGAACAGGGGAAGCTTATGCCCAAGGAGAAATTGATGCTGCGCTTCATCAAAAGCAACTAGCCCGATGACCCCAATGACTTTTCCCTCATAGTTAATCGGTGCACATAGTTCAGCCATTTCTTCCGTCTGACCACTGAGTACAGATGGATCGTAGGAGGGATCACTTCTCGCATCTTCCACAAAATAGGGTTGATTGGTACATAAGACACGCCCGTATAAATAGCCAGCTTCTACCTGACCGCCTTCTTCCTTAGTGTTGATTCTCTCTTTATATTTGCCAGTGCCTGCAATGATGGTCATGGTATCATCGACGATTTCAGTTTCGATTCGCAAGGCGACGGAGATTGCTTCCGCTACCTGTTGGGCTGTCGCCTGAATATCCTTTAAATAGCTCATCCTCCACCTCCACATCAAGCATGTCATTCCCATATTTTTTTATTAGCCTATTCCACGAGTGAGAGTTTCTATACCAGAAGTTGAGAATTGAAGCAACTTTGAGAAAAGTTTGTGCGATGAATCATCAAGAAACGGAATATATATGTCAGTAGGTATTCTCGTCCATAAGAAAAAGGAGTTGAGAACATGCTGGCGATCGCACGTGTGAATGAGAGTGGAGAGATTTTTTGGTGCTCACACAATTGGCCGTATGTCACCGGATTCTCCTTTTTAAAGACGATTGGGAGCAAGGCTTCTGATTTGATTCCTAGTTATCAAATGAATGTAGTGGAGCAGAGGCTCACGATTCAAAATCGAGCGATGTTTGCTCACACTTTTCAATTGGATGATTCCATTGTCCTGATCATAGAAGAAAGAACGCTATCAACGAAACAGATACATCAATCCGCCCTCTTAATCGATGAGCTTCCCAGTCCCCGAATGCAGGAGGTGATTCGTCAAGTAAACAAGCTTGCCTTTACTGATGCAACGATCTTGGTTTTAGGGGAGTCCGGGGTGGGAAAGGAGGGAATTGCCCGCTTGATTCATCAATCAAGTTCTAGGGCGAGCGGACCCTACATCAAACTGAATTGTGGGGCGATCCCGGAGACGTTGGTAGAGTCGGAACTGTTCGGGTATGCTCCAGGCGCATTCACAGGTGCGGAACGAGGTGGCAAAAAAGGTGTATTTGAAGAGGCGGACGGAGGGACACTGTTCCTCGATGAGGTCGGAGAATTGCCGATTGCATCACAAGCCAAACTTCTCCATGTCCTGCAGGAGAGGACGTTCAAAAAAATAGGAGAAGTGAAAACATTGTCTGCCAATGTGAGAATCATTGCTGCAACCAATCGGAATCTGGAAGAAGACGTACAAGCCGGGAAGTTCCGAAAAGATCTCTATTTTCGCCTCTGTGTTCTGCCCATCGAAATCGCTCCCCTGCGAGAGCGCAAGGAGGATATCGAACCACTCGTCCATCATTTTCTGCACAAGTTCAAACTCAAGTACGGAATCGATAGATCAGTTTCTCAAGCCGTAGTCCAAGCTTTTCAAGTATACGGGTGGCCAGGAAATGTCAGACAGTTGGAACATGTGATTGAACGAATGGTGCTCTTGTCAGAGAATCAGGAACTCGGGTTTTTCGACTTGCCCCCCTTTCTGCGCTCAGATGAGAATTCCAATCCAAAGGATTTTTCTGGACTTACTGTTCTTGAAAATGAAAAACCCATTCACATTCAGAAAATTATACCGCTAAAAGAAGCAACAACCTTTGTGGAGAAAGAATTGTTGCGAATGGCTCGTACGATCAGTACATCAACGTATGAGATTGCAGATATGTTAGGTGTCGATCAGTCAACAGTATCTCGCAAATTAAAACAGTATTTATCGTGATGTAGAATTGCATGAATCTTCTGCCTGATGGGAAGTGATCATGCAACGCTGCATGAGAGCAACTACCATACAGTGATAAAAATCACGGTAATAACAAGAGTCAGCCCCGTTCCCTATTTTGGCACGGGGTTTGCAATTTGTAGAGACAGTACCATTCCAGTTACTGAAAAAAGGGGGAAGAATAGGTGACCATCCAAACAAAAGAATCATGGAAAATGTATATCGCTGGTGAGTGGGTAGATGCGCAAGAGGGGCAGGTTCGAGAAATTTTCAATCCGGCAACAGGTGAACTGCTTGCTGTCGTTCCAGAGGGCAGACTTGATGATGTGCAGCGTGCGATTCTGGAAGCGAGACGAGTGTTCGATGAAACAGGCTGGTCAGAAACCCCTCCGGTGGAACGTGCACGCCTGCTCTATGCACTCGCCACCAAACTGGAGGAACGGGCAGAAGAATTCGCTGTTATCGAGACAAAGAATTGCGGAAAACCTTTGCGGGAAAGTCGATTTGATGTCAATGATGCAGTGAACTGTTTTCGTTATTACGCAGGACTTATCAATAAACCGCTCGGTCAGACCTATCAGGTCGCTGATCCGATGGCGACGATGGTCGTAAGAGAGCCGATTGGTGTTTGCGGTCAGATTGTTCCCTGGAACTATCCGTTGCTTATGGCTGCCTGGAAGCTTGCGCCTTGTTTGGCAGCAGGAAATACCACGGTGTTCAAACCGGCGGAAGTCACACCGCTCACAGCAATCATGCTGTTTGAAATCATAGAAGAAGTAGGGTTCCCTGTCGGTGTAGCCAATCTGGTGTTGGGTGCGGGCCCTGTTGTCGGTCATGAACTGGCAGCGAATGATCTGATCGACAAGGTAGCATTCACTGGAGGGACAGTCACAGGCAGAAGTATCATGCAAGCGGCAAGCGGAAATCTGAAAAAAATCTCACTGGAACTCGGTGGGAAATCGCCGAATATCGTCTTCGCTGACGCTGATTTCGAGACTGCGGTTGAGTATGCAATGTTCGGGATCTTTGCCAATCAGGGGCAAGTATGTTCAGCAGGCTCTCGTCTACTTTTGGAAGATTCCATTCATGATCGCTTTATTGAGACGCTGGTGGAAAGAAGCAAGAAAATCCGGGTGGGAAATGGCCTGGATGATTTGACAGAGATGGGGCCGCTCATCTCAGAAGCACATATGAACAAAGTGCTGTCCTATATTGAGTCAGGGAAACAGGAAGGGGCCACTCTCGTACTCGGAGGCAATCGTTTGACAGAGGGGGATTACGAAAAGGGCAATTTCGTAGAACCAACCATTTTCATCAACACACATCCAGACATGCGTATTGTCAGAGAAGAGATTTTTGGTCCTGTTCTCGTAGTGCAACGATTCAGGGATGAAGCAGAAGCCATCCGTCTGGCAAACGACTCTGTCTATGGTTTGGCAGGGGGCGTATTTACACAGGACGGTGCGAAAGCCATGCGGGTTATCAGAAAACTGCGTGCAGGCATTACCTGGATTAACACCTATCATCCGACGTATAACGAAGCGCCATGGGGCGGCTACAAACAGTCGGGCATTGGACGGGAGCTGGGTACATTCGGGCTGGAAGCGTATACCGAAGTGAAACAGATCAATCTCAACCTGCAAGTGGAGCCGCTGGGCTGGTATAACAATGACTAATCAAAGGGGGAACATCTATGAAAAAAGCAAAAAAATGGCTCTCCATACTATCGAGTTTGACCATTACAGCGTTGCTGGCGACAGCATGTGGTGGCGGTGGCAATAGTACACAACCAGCGCAAACAACACCAGCCAATACAACAACAACGCAACCCGCTCAGCCTTCTGGTGACGAATTGAAAGAGAAGTTCAAAGGTCAATCGCTCAATCTGCTTACATGGGAAGGGTATGCTGATCCCAAATTTACAAAAGGTTTCGAAGAGAAATACGGCGTAAAAATCAACCCAACCTATTTCGGATCAAGTGACGAGCTCGTTGCCAAACTGAAGGCGGGCGGGGGAAGTACCTACGACATTATTTCGCCTTCTTCTGATGTGGCGTGGATGCTGATTCAATCAGACATGGTAGAGCCAATTGACCCGGGAAAAATCTCTAAATTCAACGACTTAAATGAACGGCTGCGCAACCTGACTGACGTACAAAAGGATGGACAGATCTACGGATTGCCATTCACATGGGGACCGGATTACCTGATCTATGACGCTGATGTGGTAAAAGAAGAGCCGAAGTCCTGGCAGGTGTTTTGGGACCCACAGTACAAAGGGAAGGTTTCTGTCTGGGATGATATCTCCAACATTTATCTGATGGGGCAAATTGCCGGACTTGATAAATCGGATCAAGGTGCCATTTACAACATGACCGAAGATCAACTGCAAGAGGCGAAGAAAAAACTGATCGAGTTAAAGCCGCAACTTCGCAAGTACTGGGCAACTGCTGGAGAGCTGAATGATTTGTTTGCCAATAAAGAAGTTGTCATGGCAGTCGGTTGGCCTTTGACGGTAAAAGAAGTGAATGCCAAGGGTCGCAACCTCAAATGGACGATTCCAGAAGAAGGTGCGACGGGCTGGATCGATCGACTCATGATTGTAAAAGGTTCCGAACATCGTGAATTGGCAGATTTGTACCTGGATTATATCAGCGGACCGAAGGAAATGGCGCTCGTCGCTGAAGTAACTACCTACAGTGTGGCCAATCCCAAAGCGGCTGACCATATGAGCAAAGAGTTGCAGGAAATGACCTACATCCACGACATGGATAAAATGTTTACCCGTCTCAACTTCTGGCAGTACGTCAAAGATCGTGGCAGATATAACGAAATCTGGACGGAAGTAAAAACGAACTAGACCAGGAATTTGTGGGAGTGGAGAGGCAGTGTCGGTGTCTCTTCACCCCATCATTCTTACAGGAGTGTGAGGGCAGCGATGAAAAATAGAAAGAACCTTACTCTTTACTTGCCGTTGCTGCTTCCGCCAGCAATCTGGTTGATTCTCTTTTTGTTTTTACCGTATCTGAATTTGTTCACCTACAGCTTTTGGAAACCAGGCCCATTTATCGATGTAGTAAAGGAGTTCAATTTTCAGAACTACACCAAGTTCTTTACGGCAATGGGAGGAAGCAAAGCACCGTACACAGTATTGCTCGATACTTTGGAACTGGCACTTACGGTAACGATAGTCACGGTACTGATCAGCTTCCCCTTGGCGTATTACATCAATTTCAAGGTGCGTCGGTTTAAGCAAACCATTTATATGCTGGTGATTATCCCTTTGTGGGTGAGCTACATCGTCCGTGCCTATTCATGGAAAATTGTCCTTGGCACCAACGGAATCCTGAATTCGGCTTTAATCTTCCTTGGTCTGACCGATAAACCGCTTGAGGTGTTTTTATATAGCAAAATCTCCGTTGTTATTGGGATGGTTCATATTTATGCACCGTTTGTCTTAATGCCGATTTACACGGCGTTGGAGCAAATTCCGAGGAATCTGCTGGAAGCCTCCAAGGATTTAGGTGCAAGCCGGCTGCGCACCTTCTTTCATGTGGTATTTCCGCTTTCCTTGTCTGGGGTCATTGCCGGAGCAACCTTTGCTTTTGTTCTGTCGATGGGGGACTTTTTAGCTCCGTCTCTCCTGGGTGGGCCTGACAGCAGCACGATGATTGCCAACGTCGTACAGCAACAGTTTGGGACGTCGAATAACTGGCCGTATGGATCGGCAATCGGTATTCTCATCCTCGTACTGGTCATTGCCATCCTCGAGTTCACTGGGCGATCGGAAAAACGCTACTCCGCTTTCGATTCTCCGCAGGTAAAAAGGTAGGTGGGAGATCTATGACGATCCGTGGCTGGGATGTGATTACCAAAGGTTTGGGACTCTTCTCGGGGCTTGTTCTTGCGTTTATCTATCTTCCTCTGTTCGTTGTTGTGATTTATTCCTTTAATGCAGACAGTGTTAACAGTTTTCCGATTACCCAATTTTCTTTGAAATGGTATATTGTGATGGCAGAGAACAAGGCTTTGATTGAATCCTTGAAAAATTCAGTGCTGGTCGCTCTGATCAGTACGACCGTCGCCATATTGCTGGGGGTTCCAGCAGCATTTGCTCTGGATCGCTTTGATTTTCCAGGCAAAAAAATCTTCGAGCGAATTGTGCTGCTCCCGTTGATCTTGCCAGGGATTCTGACTGGTGTGGCCATGCTCAGTTTCTTCCAGGAAATCGGCATCAAACAGTCGATGTTAGCCGTCATTATCGGCCACTCTACGTTTTTGATCGCCATCGTCATGACACAGGTGTTTGCTCGGCTAAAAAGGATGGACCGCACGATTGAAGAGGCATCTGCCGATTTGGGGGCGACCCGCTTTCAGACGTTTTGGCACGTCATCCTTCCGAATATCAGCACCTCCTTGATAGGGTCAGCACTGCTTGCGTTTACACTGTCGCTGGATGAAATTCCGGTCACTTTCTTTTTGAATGGTGTATTCAACACGTTGCCGATCCAGATTTGGGGAATGACCAGGAACGGGATCACCCCTGAAGTGAATGCAATCTCCACACTTGTCTTTTTATGTTCGCTAATACTAATCGTGATCTCAACGAAGCTTACCAGCAAAGAGGGATAGGGGGGGAAGGGATGTCGAAAGAAGTTACGATTCGCTTGATTGGCGTCAACAAGCAGTTTGGAGACACCCCGATTGTAAAGGATTTGGATATTGACGTGTACAAGGGTGAGTTTTTGACCTTGCTTGGACCTAGTGGGTGCGGCAAAACAACGACACTTCGAATGATTGCCGGATTTGAGCAGCCCACGTCAGGAGACATTTTGCTGGAAGGGAAGCATGTAGCCAACTTGCCTCCCAATAAGAGAGACGTTAATACCGTCTTTCAAAATTATGCGTTGTTTCCTCACATGAATGTCAGTGACAATATTGGCTATGGGTTGCGGATGAAAGGTACGGCGAAAGAAGAGATCAATCGCCGTGTGCAAGATGCTTTGCGAATCGTACAGATGGATTCTTTTGCTACACGCAAACCTCGTGAGCTCTCAGGCGGACAACAACAACGGGTGGCTGTTGCCCGCGCTATCGTCAATAATCCGACGGTGCTTTTGCTGGACGAACCACTGGGAGCGCTGGATTTGAAACTCCGCAAACAAATGCAATTTGAATTGAAGCATTTGCAGCAGAAGCTGGGTATTACTTTTATTTATGTGACACACGATCAGGAAGAAGCACTTACCATGTCTGATCGGATTGCTGTGATGAACAATGGTCGAATTGAACAAATCGATACACCCGATCAAATCTATAATCATCCTAGGACGAGATTCGTTGCAGACTTCATAGGCGAGACCAATCTGTTGGCAGGAAAAGTGGCTGCGTCTAGTGAGCAACTACAGGAAGTAATCATCGAAGGGGTTCGTTTTACCTTTCCGCGTCAATTCAATACAAATGAACGGGAAGACGTGTACGTATCGATTCGTCCGGAACAAGTTACCATCAAGAAGCAGCACGAAGAGGGAGTGCGGTGCCTGGTAGGACGTGTTACTGAAAGAGTCTTTATCGGTTCTGTCTATAAAACCATTGTCACTCTTCCCACAGGCAAAGAGGTGTCTGTGGTTCAATCTGCCTCGACAGAAGAATTCATTTCACAAGGAGAAGAAGTGTTTCTTAGCTGGGATCAGCAGAGGGCAGTTGTATTAGCCAACTAACAAATGAGTGAACCTGACTGGGCTGTGTCATAAGGACATAAAAAAAACCTTGCGATCAGACAAACTTTCGCAAGGTTTTGGTTTGGTTACTGCTTGTTACTTGTAGAGATGGGCATTTGCAAAATACTTTGTGGTCCGATCGGCCCCATACCTTTTAACCCGTTGTCGAGAAATCCGTAGGTAACATATAACTGTTTTGCAGCGTGATTTTTCTCATTCACTCGGAGGACTACTTCATCTATGTGAGGGAAATGTCTCATTACAAAGTCAGGTAGAAGTTTCATTGCAGCTTTGGCATAGCCCTTACCTTGATGAATATAGTTGATAGAGAAGGCACGGAGGACAAGGGCATTTGGATTTTGGGTTGGCGGTTCTTCCGATCGTTCATGCAGGACAAAGAATCCAACAGGTACACCCTCCGCCATTATACAGATCGCATGTCGGTTTGGATCAGCAAGTGTTACATCAAGTACCTCGATAGGGAGGCCGGTAAATTGCGCTTGTTCTTCAGGGAGAGAAAATGTTTTGAGTACATCATCATGTTCTGACTGATAGAAAAGAAGTTCCATTTAAACCTCCAACAAAAACATTTTTACTTATCTAAATTAATAGCAATTTTCGAATCATCTAGCAATCCTGTTGCTGGTAAAAATGTATTTTTTGCTTACACCGTTCTCTTGACCAGATATAAGTATGTAAGTATGATAAAAATAGCAAAAAAGAAATAAGCAAATGCTTATATGATAATTCGAAAACTTCTGTACATACGCGTCCAAACAGAACGGTTCAACGAAGAAGTTGGAAGAAAGGAGGCAGACAAATGATACATATGCACGTAACCACCTGGTTTCTCACCTTACTCTTGTTTGTAGTCAGTTATGTCATGCTTGTCCAAGGGAAGGAAAAAGCACAAAAAATCACACACATGATCTTGCGATTGTTTTATCTGCTAGTTCTAGCGACTGGCGGTCATATGCTCTCGCTTTATCAGTTTGCCAGCCAGGCGGTAGTCAAATCGATTTTTGGTATAGCGGTTCTGTTCTTTATTGAGTTTATCCTGGTAAGGGGCAAAAAAGGAAAGCCAGTCTCACTTTTCTGGGGGCTGTTCGCTGTTTCTTTGTTACTTGTACTCTATTATGGGTATGTTGTTTTAGGATAGAACTTGATAATGATAACATAATAAATGTTATGTAAACTTTCTGGATTTCTCCGAAGATTACTTTTCAAAAAAAACAGGTTGAATCATAAACCAAGTTTGTAATAGGATATAAAAGACAACTGAATAGTAACGGGAGCTTGGTAAAGCCAGGCTGAGAGGATAGCCGATATGCTGTCGACCGTAATACCTGATCTGGGTAATGCCAGCGGAGGAAAGTTATTGTCTTTGTGTATTCAAAGACCGCTTCTTTTTCGTGGCGGTCTTTTTTTGTGTACATAAATGGCTTCTCCGCTTGCTCACATTCATTTTAAGGAGGAAATGAAATGGCAAGCAAAAACCAAAGTAGCGAAGTAATTCCTGATGTTTCAGCATTTCCAGGGAGCAAGAAAGTGTACATTCAAGGTTCACGAGAGGATATCAGAGTACCAATGCGTGAGATTGCCTTAACCCCAACTCTAGCTTCTGATAGCGAACAACTTAATGAGCCTGTGAGAGTTTATGATTGCAGTGGCCCGTATACCGATGCAGAGATCAAGACAGATATCCGTCAAGGTCTACCATTAAACCGTCGAAATTGGATACTTGAGCGTAATGATGTTGAAGAATACGAGGGCAGACTCATCAAAGCAGAGGACAACGGTTATAAAGCAGACGAATTCGTTAAACAAGTAGATGTATTTCCCGGTTTGAATCGTCAGCCATTGCGAGCCAAAGCAGGTGCAAATGTAACACAAATGCATTATGCAAAAAAAGGAATGATCACTCCTGAAATGGAGTACATAGCCATTCGAGAAAATGTAACCCCGGAGTTTGTTCGCAATGAGGTTGCAACAGGTCGAGCCATCATTCCTGCGAATATTAATCATCCTGAAAGTGAACCGATGATAATTGGACGCAACTTTTTGGTGAAAATTAATGCAAATATCGGGAATTCCGCTGTGGCGTCATCGATCGAAGAAGAAGTAGAGAAGATGAGATGGGCAACACGTTGGGGTGCTGATACCATTATGGACTTGTCTACAGGTAAAAACATTCATACAACTCGTGAATGGATCATTCGCAACTCTCCTGTACCGATTGGAACTGTGCCTCTCTATCAAGCATTAGAGAAAGTCGGTGGAAAAGCTGAGGAATTAAGTTGGGAGATTTACCGAGATACGCTGATTGAACAGGCAGAGCAGGGAGTAGATTATTTTACAATTCACGCAGGCGTGCTTTTACGCTATATTCCTTTAACTGCAAGGCGTGTTACAGGGATTGTATCTCGCGGCGGTTCTATCATGGCGGCATGGTGCCTTGCCCATCACAAGGAAAATTTCCTTTATTCCCATTTTGAAGAAATATGTGAAATCTTGAAAACGTATGATATCGCCGTTTCTCTCGGAGATGGACTAAGGCCAGGTTCGATAGCCGATGCCAACGATGAAGCGCAGTTTGCAGAATTGGATACGTTGGGTGAGCTTACACAAATTGCGTGGAAACATGATGTGCAAGTGATGATTGAAGGTCCGGGGCATGTTCCGATGCACATGATTAAGGAAAATGTGGAGAGACAAATGGAGGTCTGTCAGGAAGCTCCATTCTATACACTTGGCCCACTTACTACGGATATTGCTCCAGGGTATGATCATATAACATCAGCGATTGGTGCCGCCATGATTGGGTGGTTTGGCACTGCTATGTTGTGTTACGTCACTCCAAAAGAACATCTTGGCCTGCCGAATAAGAATGACGTGCGTGAAGGGGTAATTGCCTATAAAATTGCGGCACACGCAGCAGATTTGGCAAAAGGACATCCAGGAGCTCAAGAAAGAGATAATGCCCTGTCCAAGGCTCGTTTCGAATTCCGTTGGAGGGATCAATTCAATTTATCATTAGATCCTGAAAGGGCAATGGAGTATCATGACGAAACACTGCCCGCTGAGGGAGCAAAAACGGCACATTTTTGCTCGATGTGTGGACCAAAGTTTTGCAGTATGAGGATCACTCAGGACATTCGTGATTATGCGAAACAACATGGGTTTGGAGATCAGGAGGCTATTGAAGAAGGATTGAAGAGAAAGTCGAATGAATTCAAGGAAGCGGGAAACGAAATTTATAGATAGAGAAAAACAGCAGGGGGTGCACTCTAGTTCATTCATGGCGGTCTTTTTTTGTGTACATAAATGATACGCTCATTGAACAAGCTTATCTCTGTACAAGGGTGAATATAGTAGACAATCGAACAAGCAAACTTCCCCCCCTTTCATAAACTGTATTGTTATTTATTGGAATTGCTATAACCTAGTATCACGTTCCTTTTTACTAGGTTTCTCTCTTCCCCAATAAATATCTATACAGTTTTTTTCGCTTTCTTAAGATTAGGGCTACCACGAAAACTTCCACGACGGATGAAAGGGATGATTTTTAAAATGGCAAATGGCTGCAATCAAAACGCGATAGGTCCTTGTTCCGAGGCGGAAGGAAACAATACCATAGCAAATGGGGCTGCCTCTCATGCAGAGGGTTTTCTTACACAAGCAAATGGCAACGCATCTCATGCGGAAGGTGAAATCACGATGGCCAACGGAGAGGCCTCTCACGCGGAGGGCTTCCAAACAATCGCGAGCGCCGATGCTGCTCATGCAGAAGGAGTTGGAAATGTCGCAAGCGGCTTTGCCTCTCATGTAGAGGGGGGTGGTGTTGACCCAATTGGTAATCTTGCGCCTAACTTGGCGAATGGCTTCAGCTCTCATGCGGAAGGGATTGCTACCATTGCAAGCGGATTTGCTGCTCACGCGGAAGGCGGCACAACAAACGCAACAATTACACAAGGTCCGGTTGCCAGCGGTAATTTTTCGCATGCGGAGGGAGTAAGCACGCAGGCAAGCGGAATCGCTTCTCATGCGGAAGGCGACAGTAATACAGCTAGCGGCAGGGCTTCTCACGCGGAAGGAGGCGGTCCTGATCCTACTGCCAATTTTGCACCAACTCTGGCAATCGGCTCCTCTTCGCACGCGGAAGGGATTGGTACTACCGCAAGTGGATTTGCTGCTCATGCGGAGGGTGGAACAGCCAATATTACTTTAAATCCTGGCCCGATTGCCAGCGGTAATTTTTCACACGCGGAAGGGCAGAGTACGAGTGCCACTGGACCTGCTTCTCATGCTGAAGGTAGAGAAACTCAAGCTACAGATGAAGCGGCTCATGCGGAAGGTTCAGATACCATTGCCAGCAGATTTGCTGCTCATGCGGAGGGATTCAATACTATAGCCAGCGGATTGCATTCTCATGCGGAAGGTTCATTTACTCAAGCCACGGAGGCTAATAGCCATGCAGAAGGATCGAACACTCAAGCTACAGAAGATGCTGCTCACGCTGAAGGTTTGAATACAATTGCTGACGGAGTAGCCGCACACGCGGAAGGAGCAAATACAATAGCAGATGGAAGCCAGTCCCATGTGGAAGGACTTAATACAAGCGCCAGCGGTTTGCAAGGTGTCCATGTCATGGGGATCAATGGAGCACCTGACGTAGCTGGAGGTGATACATCATTTTCCTGGTATCTGATGAACGGACCTTCTGCTTACTCAACAGCAGGAGTTGTCGCCAAAATTCTTAGCGATGGCACTGCTTGCTTTGACGATGAAGTAACAGCCGCTGGTTTTAATACTTCCGCTGGCGCATGTGACTTTGCTGAGATGTTCGAAACTTCTTCAGGAGAACCCATCGATGTCGGATATTTCGTTACTTTTGAAGAATCCGGAGAGAAAGTACGCAAAGCAACTGAAAGCGACAGCTATATCCTCGGTGTCACCAGCTCCAATCCAGGGGTACTTGCAGATGCCGCAGACCCTGCTTGCGGCAAATTTCTGCTCGACAAATGGAACCGCAAACAGTATGAGGATGTCGTTTTACCTGCAGTTACCGATAAGGAAGGAAAAATCCTCATCCCCGAACGGACAGAGAGACGACCTGTTATCAATCCATTCTGGGAAAAGGAGAAGCCATGCCGCTCCCGTACGGAGAGACCGGAGTGGGTTGCTATCGGTCTGATCGGCAAGCTCCTCGTCCATGATGACGGAACATGTAAAGCAGGTGGCTATTGCATGCCCAATAATGACGGGATCGCAACCACATCGGATGGTGGTTATCGGGTGATTAAACGAACCGATGTTGATCAAATTCTCATTTTGTTCCGCTAGACCAGATGCATGTTGATTCATTGAATACTCTCACTCTAACTCCCCTGCCCGCCTCAATATACACCGTTATTTACTCACATCATCTGTTTGCTCAGCATTCTCTTTTTTTACGTAGGCAATTACATGTAAGTAAATTTCTATTTCGAAGGGAAAGGATGACTTTCATGGCTGATGGATGCAATCAAAACGCGATAGGTCCCTGTTCTGAGGCAGAAGGAAGCAATACCATAGCGAATGGAGCTGCGTCCCATGCGGAGGGATTTCAAACGATCGCTAACGGTAATGCCTCTCATGTCGAGGGAGAACTCACGACAACAGTTGGCGAAGCCTCTCATGCGGAAGGGTATCAGACGACTGCCATGGGTGTAACAGCCCATTCCGAAGGCTTCCAAACTATCGCAGTCGCCAATGGCTCGCATTCCGAGGGAGAACTTACGACGGCCAGCGGTGAGGCGTCCCATGCGGAGGGATTCCAGACAACGGCCAGCGGCAACGCGTCCCATGCGGAAGGAGAAGGAAATACTGCCAGTGGTGAGGCTTCACACGCAGAGGGCGGCGGTGTTGACCCGCAAGGCAACCCTGCCGCTAACCTGGCAAGCGGCTTCAGTTCCCATGCGGAAGGAATTGATACGACAGCGAGCGGAATTGCATCTCACGCGGAAGGAGGAACAGATAATGCTGCTGTTCTTCCAGGTCCTGCTGCAACCGGTAATTTTTCTCATGCAGAGGGATTTAGCACGATTGCTAGCGGAGATGGGTCACATGCGGAAGGATTCTTTACGATTGTAAGTGAGTTTGCTGCTCATGTGGAAGGGTACGGAAGCAATTCAAGTGGTATCGGATCTCATGCCGAAGGGCAATTCACAACAGCAAGCAATGCCGCGGCTCATGCAGAAGGAACCAATACGGAAGCAACCGGGATCGCTTCTCATGCTGAAGGGGTACAAACTGCTGCGAATGCTGATTTCTCCCATGCGGAAGGGCAAAACACAACGGTAAATCTGGGGGCAACGGCAGCCCATGCGGAAGGGCAGAATTCAAGTGCATTTGGAATTGCGTCCCATGCGGAGGGATTAGGCTCGTTTGCTATTGGTGTATCTGCTCATGCCGAAGGACAAGGTACTTTTGCCAGCGGACTTGCCTCGCATACCGAAGGGTTCAGCACACAAGCTACTGAAAGAGCGGCTCATGCGGAAGGAGAGGAAACGAATGCCATCGGACCTGCCTCCCATGCCGAAGGATTCTCAACCCTAGCATCCGGTGTATCTGCCCATGCCGAAGGACAGCAAACGATTGCCGAGGGTAACTTTTCTCATGCAGAAGGTCAAGGAACACAGGCTACTGAGATAGCGGCACATGCAGAAGGAGCAGATACGGAAGCAAGCGGCTTAGGCTCTCATGCGGAAGGATCACAAACGGAAGCGTCAAACCTAGCTTCTCATGCGGAAGGATCCAATACTGTTTCCAGCGGATTAGCCTCCCATGCGGAGGGGGTAGAAACCGAGGCGACAAATAACGGTGCTCATGCAGAAGGCACCCTGACCGTTGCGAGTGGGGCCTCTTCCCATGCAGAAGGATTAATTACTGTTTCCAGCGGAGTATCCTCCCATGCGGAAGGTCAGGGAACACTTGCCAGTGGTTTAGCCTCCCATGCGCAGGGATCTGTTACCCAAGCGACAAGACAAGATGCTCATGCAGAAGGATTTAACACAAGAGCAGATGGAAACCAGTCACATATCGAAGGAGTCAGTACTGGTGCGAGCGGATTGCAAGGCGTCCACGTCATGGGAATGAATGGAGCTCCTAATGTAGCAGGCGGTGACCTGGATTTTTCCTGGTATCTGATGAACGGCCCCGCTGCTTTCTCAACTGCTGGTGTCGTTGCTAAAATCCTTAGCGACGGCTCTGCCTGTTTCGACGCTGATGTAACCGCCTCTGCATTCAATCCTGCTGCTGGTGCGTGCGACTTTGCCGAGATGTTCGAATCCTTAACCGGTGAAGTCATCGATGTCGGCTACTTCGTTACGTTTGATAAATCCGGTGAAAAAATACGCAAAGCGACAGCAAATGATAGCTATATCCTAGGGGTCACGAGCTCCAATCCAGGGGTACTTGCGGATACCGAAGATCCTGCTTGCGGCAAATTTTTGCTCGACGAATGGAACCGCAAGCAGTACGAAGATATTGTTCTCCCTGCTGTTACTGATCAGAAAGGCAATATCGTTGTGCCTGAGAGGAAGGAGAGGCGACCCGTCCTAAATCCGTTATGGGAACAGGAGAAGCCTTGCCGCTCACGTACCCAGAGACCAGAATGGGCTGCGGTAGGTCTTGTCGGCAAGCTCCTCGTCCGTGACGATGGTACCTGTGTAGCAGGCGGCTTCTGTATGCCCAACAACGATGGTATCGCAACGAATTCCGATAACGGATACTGGGTCATGAAAAGAACGCGGCCGAATCAAATTCTCATTCTGTTCCGCTAATAAAACGTAGACCTTTTCATTTGCTCTCCTCCCCTCCGTATTTTTTACTTCTATCAATCTCATGTTCTGTTGTAAATGGAACCGCAAGCAGTATGAAGATGTCCTACTCCCAGCTGTTACCAGCAACTTCTTCTCAATATAGCAATGGAATATTTGCAATTTTCTAAGTTTTGACAGAAAGGATGATTGGATTGGCTAATGGATGCAATCAAAACCCGATAGGTCCATGCTCGGAAGCGGAAGGAAGTAATACTACGGCTAACGGAGCTGCGTCTCATTCGGAGGGGTTTCTAACAGTAGCAGTTGGCAATGCCGCTCATGCGGAAGGAGAAATCACGATTGCCAGCGGAGAAGCCTCCCATGCGGAGGGCTTCCAGACAATCGCGATCGGCAATGCTGCCCATTCTGAAGGATCTGGAAATATTGCAAGCGGATTTGCCTCTCATGTAGAGGGAGGTGGTGTTGACCTGCTTGGTAATCCAGCTCCTAACTTCGTAAATGGCTCCAGTTCTCATGCAGAAGGGATTGCTACTATTGCAAGCGGATTTGCTGCTCACGCGGAGGGCGGCACAACAAATGCAACAATTACTCAAGGTCCAATTGCAAGCGGTAATTTTTCGCATGCAGAGGGATTGAGTACGCAGGCAAGTGGCATTGCCGCTCATGCAGAAGGAGAAGGAAATACAGCGAGCGGAGAGGCATCTCACGTGGAAGGCGGCGGAGATGATCCGCTTGGCAATCCTGCACCGAATCTTGCGAGTGGGTTTGCTTCCCATGCGGAAGGAGTTGGGACAACGGCGAGTGGATTCGCTGCTCATGCGGAGGGCGGTACTTCAGACGTATTAAATACTCCTGGTCCCACTGCCAACGGTGACTTTTCCCATGCGGAAGGAGTTGGGACAACAGCGAGTGGATTTGCTTCCCATGCAGAAGGAATTGGGACAACGGCAAGTGGATTCGCTGCTCATGCGGAGGGCGGTACTACTAACGTATTAACTACTTCTGGCTCCACTGCTAGTGGTGCTTTTTCTCATGCGGAAGGAGTGGAAACAGTTGCCAGTGGTGTTTTTTCCCATGCAGAGGGTCAGGGTACTATAGCGAGCGGTCAATCATCCCATGCGGAAGGTTTCTTTACAATTGCCAGCAGCCTTGGATCCCATGCGGAAGGTCAGGTTACTACTTCCAGTGGCGCTGGCTCTCACGCGGAAGGAACAGTTACAACTGCCAGTGGTACTGCAGCCCATGCGCAAGGTACGATTACAATAGCAAATGGAAACCAGTCCCATACGGAAGGACTCCAAACAAGCGCCAGCGGACTGCAAGGTGTCCACGTCATGGGAATGAATGGGGCTCCTAACGTTGCTGGTGGTGACCTCCCCTTTTCCTGGTATCTCATGAATGGACTCTCTGCTTTCTCCACAGCTGGTGTTGTCGCCAAAATCCTTAGAACAGGCGATGCTTGCTTCGAAGGTGATGTAGCCGCGGATACTTTCACCCCGATGGCTGGTGCCTGCGACTTCGCCGAGATGTACGAAACCTCATCTGGGGAACCGATCGACGTCGGCTATTTCGTTACACTTGACAGTGCAAGTGAGAAAATTCGCAAGGCAACAGCAAGCGACGACTACATTCTCGGGGTCACCAGCTCCAATCCGGCGGTGCTGGCAGATACCGAAGACCCTGCATGCGGTAAATATTTACTCGACAAGTGGAACCGTAGGGTATATGAAGATGTTACACTTCCCTCGGTAACCGATAAAGAAGGCAATATTATCTTGCCTGAGCGAACGGAGCGCCGCCCTGTTATCAATCCGCTCTGGGAACCGGAGAAGCCGTGTCGCTCTCGTATGAATAGACCCGGGTGGGCTGCGGTCGGGATGATTGGCAAACTCCTCGTTCGAGACGATGGAACCTGTATCGTTGGCGGTTATTGCATGCCCAATGATGACGGCATCGCCACGAATGCTGCAAGTGGTTATCGGGTTTTGAAAAGAACAGATGAAGACCAAGTCCTCATCGTGTTCCGTTAAGACAGAATTCATGCTCACGATTATTCCCTCTCCTATTTCTGTTGTGGACTTCCTTATTTTGTACAAAAGTACGGTACGGCTTCTCCGTTCGGCGCTACCGTTTGCTTCGGTATTCGATCCCTCAGAATGAGCCGCTTGACCAGCCGCTCTGCCACTCGCTGTATTTCCTTCGCCTTTCGATAGCCGATGCCAACGATGAAGCGCAGTTTGCAGAATTGGATACGTTGGGTGAGCTTACACAAATTGCATGGAAACATGATGTGCAAGTGATGATTGAAGGTCCGGGGCATGTTCCTATGCACATGATTAAGGAAAATGTGGAGAGACAAATGGAGGTTTTTCAGGAAGCTCCATTTTATACGCTTGGCCCACTTACTACAGATATTGCTCCAGGGTATGATCATATAACATCAGCGATTGGTGCCGCCATGATTGGGTGGTTTGGCACTGCCATGTTGTGTT
This sequence comes from Brevibacillus nigriterrae, assembly GCF_049846925.1. Lineage (NCBI taxonomy): Bacteria > Bacillati > Bacillota > Bacilli > Caryophanales > Paenibacillaceae > Brevibacillus > Brevibacillus nigriterrae. The sequence goes on along the minus strand of NZ_JBNCMT010000008.1, from coordinate 141,873 downwards.
ACGTTACTCCAAAAGAACATCTTGGCCTGCCGAATAAAAATGACGTGCGTGAAGGGTTATTGCTTATAAAATTGCAGCACATGCAGCAGATTTGGCAAAAGTTTTGTAGTATGAGGATCACCCAGGACATACGTGATTATGCGAAACAACATGGGGTTGGTGATCAGGAGGCAATTGAAGAAGGTTTAAAGAGAAAATCGAATGAATTTAAAGATGCAGGAAGCGAAATTTATAGAAAGAAAAAAACAGCAGGGGATTCCTCTGCTGTTTTTTTAATGCTCAACGAGACTTGCTACTGGGACTTCTCGTTCGTTATTTGGTTGATCGAGAGGATAGATTCTTGCTGTTTCATTTTTTTCGTCCACGTGTTGAATGTAAATCGGAATACCATCACAGGTGACATTAGCCATTACAGGAGAACCGGCAATTTCTTTCGCTCGCTGACTTAGCATGGATTACCCTCCTCAATTTGGTGTTACGAAGATAACGTTCTCTGAAACTGATTTTGTTATTCATCGTTTGGTACGAGGAGACCCAAAAGTGAATTTATTTCAACCGTACACTACAATAAAACACTGCATAGGTGCCAATCAGGAAAACCGTAAAAATTGCAAGGAAAAATAGAGATGGCATCTGGCTCATAACCCTCAGACTGTCGATGATGATGTTGCTAAAGTCAGAGACAATATCCCAGCTATTCCATCGCAAGAAACGCCCGAGAAAAACGCCAATACTGCATAAGAAAAGGATCATCAAAACAAATATCCAGGAAGTGAACGATTGGAACTTTGCCTGAATAATTTTTTGCAGCAGATAGATGGAAAGAAACCCGATGAAAAGCGCAGTAAATGCCGTGAGAAAATTCAACATCAGATCAAAATAGACAGAGATATCTCCCTTTAAATACGTGAGGTGCACGAGGTCAGTGACGATATAAGGTGCATTCGGTAAAAAAAGCAGCCAGGGTACGGCCAATAGAATCATGCTCCAAGATATTCGCTTCTTTACTGTCCAGATCAGGTGAATCAGGACTGCAAAGAACAGTGGAATCCACGCAAGAACGAGGTTCGGACGAATCAACCAGAGATAGATGGTGCTTTGTTCTTGGTACACTCGAAAGTAGGCCATACCTCCACAAATACATGATGCGAATAGTAATGCGAGGATTAGTTTTACTAGTTGGCTGTTTGTTTGGAAAATACTCATACATTCACTCCTAATACTTCTTCAGGAAAATAATGTAACACAAATAGAAAGGATCTTAAATAGTGAATGGCATTGTTGTTAATTTTTGGGGTAGCTTTTATACTTAAAAAAAGATGCGAAAGAGATAGAATTTTGTAAAAAATGGGGGGATTATTATGTCTTATCCTGAACAAACTGGCACGGCTATTCAGTATTGTCCTACCTGTCACAACGAAATGATTGTAAATAAAGGATATGTCGTTTGGTGCGATTCTTGTAATTGGAATCTGAATCCATTAGAGAAAGAAAAGGATACAGGATTATTTGCAAAGGTTTATTTGAAGTACGGATTGAAGTTTGGAAATCAACTGTTGGCACAGATGAAGGCAGGTCGAAAAATAGAGAACAAGCCGACAGTTTCTACTTTGTTTTGCTATCTTATTGCTACTCTCGTTCATTTCACTAGTATTTCCGTGTGTTTACTTGGTGTATGGCTTGCTTACATAGGTTGGGGCAAGTTTTTTATCATGCTTGGAGCTGCGATCTGTTTCATTATAGCGTGGGTAACCCGACCGCAATTTGGAAAAGTGAATGAAGAAATTTTACGAAGAGCTGAATTTCCCACCTTGTACAAAATCGTTGATGATATTGCCGATCAGCTCGGTGCTAAAAGAGTAAGCGGATTGACCGTGAATTTTGAATACAATGCTGCTTACTGTCATTACGGCATCCAGGGTCAAAAATTTATTCATCTCGGTCTTCCCTTACTAGCCGTCTTGGAACCGGAAGAAAAAGTAGCTCTGATCGCGCATGAATTGGGTCATGGTGTAAACGGAGACTTCGAGCGAGGATTTTTCATGGGGACAGCAATCAATACATTAATGAACTGGCATGAGATGATTCGTCCCGACCACATCCTTGATCCATCTCCATCGTTGATTGATCTAGCAATGGTTCCAGTAAATTTGTTACTCCTTGGTCTATCCAAAATTTTGTATGGCATCATTTACTTACTTGTCCATTTACTATGGTTTAACAAACAACGAGCGGAATATTTGGCTGATTATCTTGCTACAACTGTTAGTGGAGTTGATGCCAAAATAAAAATGTTAGAAAAGCTTCATCTGAATGACTCTTTCCAATATGTAATGCAAAAGGCAGTTCTATCGAAAGAGGATAGTAACGTTTTTGAACTGCTCAGAAATCATTTCAAATACATACCTGCAAATGAATTAGAAAGAGTTCATAGAATAGCAAACATGACAAATTCTCAACTTGATTCAACTCATCCTCCTACATCAAAAAGAATTGAATTTCTTTCCGAAAGAGGACAAAAGAATCCAGCATACACCCTTTCTGATGGGGTACAGGCCTTACTGCAAAAAGAATTGCAACAGTTGGAAGAAAGGCAAAACAAAAACTGTATTGCATTTTATAAAACTAACGCAGATTTCTTCTATTAAAATGTGGAGTCGATGCATTTTTTTCAAAGCAGTACGAGGATAGAGAGGTGTAAAAGTGCAGCATGAGGTGCTCTCGTTACTAGAACAATCCGATTATCAATGGAAGTATGACTATGACACGATACTCAAAACGATTACAAGATGGGCAGAGGAAGGCTATTCGGAACGTCTTTATGAAGTAATCATGCAACTTGAAAAAACTACACAAGCAATTCTGGCTGAAGATTTGGCAGATCTACCTGAAGACATACAAAATCGGAAAATGACATTTTATTTTCAAGTTCAGTCACTTTTGAATCGGACAGAAGCGAGGCTAGCCTACCTTTCGGGAATTGATAGTTTGTACTATCTGCTCGTGCTGCCCAAGAAAAGGGAAACAAGAAATGGAAGAAAATTAGGGGATCTCCGTTTTTTCATGGCTTTGTTCGTTTCCGGCCACACAAAAGAACAGTTACTAGAGGCCCTCAATAGGTACCGTTCGATAGAAGAATACCAAGAAGCCTTATCCATTATGGTGTATGAAATGATTTCACGAGGAATGGATATTGCGAGTGAGCCAATTGTTTTAGAATTCCACGCTGCTTTGAAGCGAAACAATCACGAACTGGCGTGGCTACCGATTGCACTTACTGAAATCGAGAAAACGTTGGATAACCGCGAGTATAATAAAGAGGGGCTTGGAAACTGTTCGTTGCCATACGGTCCTTTTCACAAGAGTAATCGTCGGTATTACGAAAAAAGACTGAGAAAAATCAAGCAACTTCGTTTGCGGAGTCTGCCATTCTCGAAGTACCCACAGTTCCTCTATGATATATACAAGATTTTCCTGCCATATTTCTTTACGTACATACTTTCTGAGAAGTGTGCCAAGATCCGGCACCAGGTTTCTTCAAACGTGATTAAATCAATAACTCAGCTTCAAACAGATGAGGATTGTCAGCGAGTCCAAACGGCAACAAGACACTGGAATCGGAACGAGTGCAAAATCATAAAATTGGATGCTGCGATACAAGCGAACCAACTGAGCAAGCATGTGCTCACTCGCTTGTCCCTTGACAGTTTACAGGGGGCAAGTCTGACAGATATTTACTTTGAACGTATTTCGCCAGTACGAGCCTTTCAATTCCTTTATGCGAGTGCTGCCAATGGTGATGCTTACTCCAATGGTTCAGGAGGAGCTTACGGACGTTTGGAAGCATGGCGCACACTTGCGGCGTTGGTGGGCGCATCTGAAAAAGCGGATTATCTTGAAGTGCTTTCACTTCTTAAAGGAAGCAGTTGGTATTACTTTGATGCGGCCTCTAATTGGTTCCACGGTGTTGCGTGGGACCTAGGAATTGGCGTGTTGCGAAATGACGGAACAACGATTGCTATTCTTGCAGCTACTGATACTGACTAAAGTTGGAACAGGATAACAAGGAATAACAAAAGAGCCAACAATTCTATGACGAGTTGCTGGCTCATTTCCCAATCGTGGTCGTTTGTTATTTTCTTTTTCTCACTTTCATACTGGCAGCAATTTGTTTTGCCACTTGTTCCCCCGTATCTACCGCACCATTCAAATATCCTTGAAAGTCGATGGATGTATGCTCTCCTGCGAAGTAACAGTTGCCCTCCGGCTCACGTTCAATCCCTGCAAACTTGGTGAATTGTCCCACCCGATAATAGGAATAGGAACCTTTGGCCCATTTGTATCCCGGCCAGTAGTCGATTTCTGCTCGACCGTTCCATTTCTCCGACAAACCAGGCAGAACGGGTTCGATTTGTTCAAGGAATTGCTTTGCACGATCGCTTGGTGTTCCCGAATCGAAGCTGTCTCCATAATGTCCTCCAGTGTAATTGACAAGTAATCCGGATGCACCACTTTGACCTCGTGATACTTCCCATGTGTTCTGATACCCTGTATCAGACATGGTATCTCCATTGCAGCCGAGCTCTTCCCAGTGCCGATCAGTGAATTGGACAAACAGCTTCGAGTTCGTTCCGTATCCATACTCTTCAATAGCCGTTTCTTTTAATGAACGAAAACCTGCACTGCGGTAATCAACGGAAGATCGAAGGATGCTGAAGGGTACCGTCATGACAACAATATCGGCATCGATATCTCGGGATCTCGATCCGCTTTCAAAAGTAAGGGTGTACGAATCATTACTGTTTTTGCGGACAGCAGTTAATTCCTCGCCGGTAGTGAGTTGACCATCGATTTTCTTTGCTAATTTGGTGGTAATCTTGTCATTTCCGCCACGCACGTGGTATTTCTCATTCGAAGGGCCAAAAATTCGCAGTTGGCCTTGACCCCGATATCCCAGTAAATAAAGCAGATTTAGAGAGCTTTGATCACTGGATTCACCGCCGTACTCTATGTTGTAGGCTACATCGAGCAATTTGCCCAGTTTGGAATCCATTCCGCCAGGCACGCTTTCGTTAATCCAATCGATAATCGACATTTGATCCAGTTCATATCCTCGTTCGGTATAGCTGTTGTATAGCGTGGGGTAGCTGGCTTGGGAAATATCCTGGTGGATTTTTTTCCAGATTTCTTTGATGTCTGCTGTCGCTTGTGCATATGTGTAAGGGGAGTTATCGAAGAAGTAGAGCGGTTCTGTGCCATTTTTCTCGGCGGCGAGAAGATTATCCAGGGTGAGGTCAAGCTCTTGTGCCAACTGTCTGATTTGCGTGTGTCCCTGGTCAATTAATTCGCCGCCATGTTCAGCAAGCTGTCCGTCTTCAAAGTCGCCCCGACGTGTCCAACATCGCCCGCCAACACGATTGGATGCTTCGTACACTTCAGCATTAATTCCTGCCTGTTTCAAGCGATAGGCACAGGTGAGTCCAGCTAAACCTGCTCCCACAATAACAATTTTGGGTGAAGTGGCGGCGTGTACATTGGAACCACTAAGATTCCAGAGAAAGCTGGGAACGGACAGGGCAGCCGAATACATCGCTGCTTTTTGCAAAAATTCTCGTCTGGTCAGTGATTTTTGTGCCTGCTCATCGATTACTTGATCGACGGAGACATTGCGCCGTAATGATTCACGGGCAACAAACAAAGACTTTTGAAGTTGTTGTAATAGTGGGGTTCGAGCCATTCAAAAACCTCCTTCAACTGATAACTGCACGTAATGGAAAATAGTAAGAATAGTAAGAAAACTAATTCGGGATTAAGACCTGAAAGACATGTACTCTCCATACGGTAAAATATGAGAATAGACCCGATAACATGCGTACCGGGTCCAAGCTTTAGCTACAATATTCTGCCTGGTAGGAATTCTCACCAGCGTGAACAGATAAAAGGGTATTGGCATAACCAACCAGACGATTGACAATTTCATCAACCACCGAGTAGACCAGTGGATGGAGCGCAGGATTGTACAAGCGGGGATCGTCGAAAATGACCGTCGTATTGATATGTATGTCCCGATTGCCAATCAGATCGTAATGGATTATCACTTTTCCACAAGCACCTCCCGTCTGGGGGTCTTGGAATCCTGGCATAAAAACATACCATTCCTCAGCAGTTGCCGAGCGAAAGTTTTTGGTAAAAGTAAGTCCGCGAATTTCTTCTTCTGTCTTTTGTTTTAACTCAGGGCTCATGAGTATATCAGTCATGACGTTTCCTCCTACATAAAATAAGTTAAAATCGTGTATGTTGGAAGGAATCCTTCCAGTCGGTAACAATGAATGGTATAATGTACCAGTTTGCGGCGAGTATAACAGGCAGTAATCATTACCATCTTATCACAAGACAATTTTTCTCAGAAAAAGGAGCGGAAAACGATGAACGGAAGTATTCGTATGGGTGCATTACTGCCTCATCCGCCATTGATCATTCCTGAGATTGGGAAAGAAGATACAAAGCTTGTCCAGCGAACCATTCTAGCCATGCAGAAGGTTTGCCAAGAACTAGCACTCCTGCAGCCCGATGTTGTCGTTCTGATTTCACCGCATGGCCCGATGTTTGAAGACGCTGTCACGATCATGGATGGTGAACAGTTGGTTGGTAGTTTAAACGATTTTAGGATTTCTCGCTCGTACGTAATCGAAAATGATCGTGAGTTAGCTCAAAGAATCGCCGAATACGGCAGCAAGGAGAATACTCCGCTATTTTTGTTACAGGAACCGATGAAAAAAAAGTTTCGTATTCGTAAAGAGCTCGATTACGGTGCTATTATTCCGTTACATTATTTACAGCAAGCAGGCTATAAAGGAAAAGCAGTACTTTTATCACCAGGTTTTGTACCGCATGAGATGATGTATCAAGCAGGAATGTGCATTCGTCAGGCAATCGAGGCTACAGGGAGAAAAGCAGTGATTATTGCAAGCGGGGACAATTCCCATGCGTTGAGTGCAGATGCGCCGGCAGGTTTTTCCGAGGAAGGACAGGCCTTTGATCAGTTACTACAAGAGGCGATCAGAAGCTCAGACTGGATGTCACTTTATGATCTGGATTTTGGGTTTGTGGAAAAAGCAGCAGAAGATACGTTAGGCTCACTTAGCCTGCTGTTGGGAGCTTTTGATCGAGTTCGACTGGCAGCAGAAACCGTTTCCTACGAATGTCCTTTCGGCGTAGGATATACCATTGCCACCTTCCAATCGACAGATCAGTCAACGGTATCGGTGCTCGCGGAAATGAGAAGGAGCAGATCGGAGCGGATGCGTCTAATACGCCAGAATGAATCGGATTTTGCTCGACTGGCACGGATGGCAATAGAGACGTTTGTCCGAGAAGGACGGATGATCCAACTTACAACGCTTTTGCCTGAAATGGAGAGACAGGCAGGTTGCTTCGTATCGATCAAACAAAATGGCCGCCTGCGCGGTTGTATTGGTACGACAAAGCCTACTACAGAAAACATAGCCGATGAGATCATTCAAAATGCAATCGCAGCGGGTACAGAAGATGATCGGTTTTATCCAATCGAACCTGATGAACTGGACAATCTGGAATACTCAGTGGATGTACTTGCTCCGGCAGAAAAAATCGAGGATACACGGCAACTGGATCCTCAAAAGTATGGTCTTATCATTACAGACGGTGAGCGTTCTGGGCTTTTACTGCCCAATTTGGAAGGTGTGGATTCGGTAGAAGAGCAAATCAGGTATACAAAAGAAAAAGCTGGCATCCCGGAGGATCAGCACCAGCTTACGATGTACCGATTTGAAGTTGTGCGTTATCATTAAGATACAACCCGATGATCCTGACGCCCCATTGGGTTACGCGAATCAGCGGATTGGTGTAATATCTTGCAAACCTAGCGTATCGTATGAAACGCATTTCATGTCAAATTGTTTTTTTGAATAAATATCGGTGGATGCAGGAATGCTGGGGGTGAGAAAATGGCAAATATCAGACAGATTGCGAAGCAGGCAAAAGTGTCGGTTTCCACTGTCTCTCGTGTCCTCAATCATTTCCCTTATGTGAGTGAAACGAAGCGCAAAGCCGTTCAGGATGCGATGGATCAACTCAATTATTCCCGTAATATAAATGCGGTACACCTACTCAGAGGCAAAACAAATATGATCGGTGTACTTTTGCCCTATGTGAACCATCCGTATTTTTCTAGTATGATGGAAGGTATTACAGCAGAAGCGCTTCGCCATAATTATCGATTATTGCTTTGCCAAACCGATTATCAAGAGCACGAAGAGACAAAAGCTCTCGAGCTGCTGCGGGAAAAACAGATTGATGGGCTGATCATCTGTTCGAAGACACTCAGTTGGGATCAAATCGAACCATATTCATCTTTTGGGCCAATTGTGGCGTGTGAAAGCGTACAATCTGACTCCATTTCATCTGTGTTTTTAGACCACTATGCTGCCTTCCAGTTTGCCATCCAGTACCTGATCGAACATGGTCATCGACAGATTGGTGTTTGCCTCTCTCGCTATTACAGCAATAGTAGCGAAACCAGAAGGAAAGCACTGTCGGATTGTCTTTCCTCAATTGGTGAGCCAGTACGAGATGAATGGACATTCTATGATTGTTATGGAATGGAAGAGGGAGTAGAGGTAGTTCGACGCCTGATGTCCTTGGATCAACGCCCGACTGCATTGCTTGTAACAGGTGATCAGGTCGCTGCCGGCATCATCATGGAGGCAAGACAAAATGGAATTCGTGTTCCCGACGATCTCGCCATCATCGGTTTCGATAATCAACCCATAGCCAAAATACTGCATATCACTACTGTTGATAATCAAATGATGGAAATGGGGAGACGTGCGCTCAGCCTTCTTCATACTCAAATTACAGGTGAGCGTGAGAAAACCGAAAAGGTACAGCTACCTTTCCAATTGATACCACGTTCAACGGTGAGTAACAGGAATGTATCTGATGAAAAACAATCGTAATTACAAAGGAGGAAAATATAATGTCCATTGAAAACGATCACGATTTATTATGTATGAAAAAGATAGGAAGCCTGGTTGCGAAAGCCAGAGAAGCCATGATTAAAGCGGTAAGACCAGGGATTACAACCAAGGAATTGGACCAAATTGGCGGGGAGATCCTGATCAGTAACGGTGCCAGACCTGCTCCCAAGCTTGAGTATGATTTCCCAGGCTACACTTGCATTAGTATCAATCATGTTGTTGCCCACGGTATTCCCGATAATTACGTATTAAAAGAGGGAGACATGATCAACATCGATGTCTCAGCAGAACTCAATGGCTATTATGCAGATACGGGAGCATCCATCGTCGTAGGGAAAGGTGAAGATTTCAAGCACTCTCTTTGCCAGGTGGCAGAAGAGTCACTGTTAAAAGCGCTCGATTCCGCAAAAGCAGGATCAAAATTAAGCGAGATCGGTAGAACGGTTCATAACGAAGCAAGAAAAAATGGATTTACAGTTATCAAAAACCTGACAGGTCATGGAATCGGCAAAAAACTTCACGAAGATCCAGACCATATCCTTAATTTCTGGGACAAACGAGACAAGAGATTACTGACCAATGGTATGGTGCTTGCCGTAGAAACCTTTATTTCCACTGGAGCGGAATATGTAAAAGACGGAAGAGATGGTTGGGCACTGATCACTCCAGACAAGAGCTTTGTGGCACAATACGAACACACCGTTGTGATTACAAAAGGGAAACCGATTATTTTAACGGCATAAGAATGACCAAACAGTCCAAAAACCAATGATTCAATGGTGATGGGCTGTTTGTTTGTTCAGCGAAAAATTTACTCCATGTAGGCAACGACTGGATTGAGCTGTTCGACGGATGCAGGTGGTATCTTGAGCGTCGAGTTTACATCTCCAGTGCCTCCATAGATGAAAGGAAAGTGAAAAAGCTGACGATCAAACAGGCAAGGGAAAGAAAGCCCCACCATCGGTACAGCACCGATGGAATAGCCCGTCTCTTTTTCAACGGTTAGTGGACTTGCCAGCTTCACTTGTTCACATCCGAGAAGTATCGCTACTTTATTCAAATCGAGTCGACCCCGATCTCCGGAAAAAATAACAGTGAAAAACCCTTTCTCCGTTTCCAGAATTAACGTGGGTGCTGTTTGTCCAATTTCGATTCCAAAAAACTCAGCACCCTGTTGGGCCGAACGAATCGGTACTGGATGTTGGATGATTTCATATTTGATGCCTTTTTCTTGCAAAAGTAATGGTAAATCTTGCACGGCGGCATTTCCTCCCTAAAAATGGTTTTTTACATTGTAACACAGACATTTTGGAAAATTGTTGAATGGTTTTTGTCCAAAAAAACTTGTCTATTATCAGGCTTCGGTATAAATTGGTAAAAAGTTATTGGTTTCCATGCAAGATTGAAACGTATAATCAACTAGTTCATACAGAGAGGCGTTCATAATGGAATTATTGGATATTTTTGATGAAAAAATGCTGAAGATTGGCACAGCAGAACGGAAGGAAGTACATAAACGTGGGCTTTGGCATCACACCTTTCATTGCTGGTTTGTGAAGGTAATCGATAACGACAAGTACGTCTTTGTGCAAAAAAGACAAAAAGGAAAAGACACCTTCCCCGAAACATTCGATGTCACAGCAGCAGGACATCTGCTGAGCAATGAAACTCCTGAGGATGGGATCAGAGAAGTGAAGGAAGAACTTGGGATCAACGTTGAGTTTTCACAGCTTATTCCAATGGGTATTGTTGCCAATGAAATTATCACTGCCGACTATACAGACAGAGAATTTTGTCATACATTCATCTATTTGAGTGACAATGATTTCACAGATTTCTCACTTCAAGAAGAAGAAGTTTCGGGTATTTATCTGGTCAAGGTAAATGACTTAAAAGAGTTGATCATGGGTAAAAAGAAAAGCATTGAAGCAACAGGCATGGAAGAAACAAATGGTCAATCTCAGCCTGTTACAACGATGCTCACTAGCGAAGATTTCGTACCACACCATCGGAATTATTACGAAGCAGTTTTTTCAAATATGATGAACCTGAATATTTTAATGAAGTAAGGGTGAGTTTTTATCAAGATATTATTTATCTGTAGCAAGAATAAATGGCGTAGTCCGACAGCAGAAAAAATTTTTCATAGATTCAACAACTATGACGTAAGGTCTGCTGGGACTGAAGATGGGGCTAGAATCAAAGTAACTAGTGGACATATTGGTTGGGCAGATCTAATTTTTGTCATGGAGAAAAAGCATTTGAGAAGACTAAAAGATAAATTTGGTCAGATTCTTTTTGATAAGAAAGTGATCAATCTGGATATACCAGACGATTATCAGTACATGGATGATGAGCTCATTGAGATACTAAAAGTCAGGGTTGGTGACTATATTGATGTTCCTGATTGAAGGCTCTAGGATCATCGTAAAAAAAAAGAGGAAAAGGGGAGTTGAATGCATGATCAAGGATGAGTTGCGAAAAATCGTAGTGAATGGATACGCAGTTCCCGAGGGAGTAGAAGAATATACAATGGTTCAAAAAGTTGTTCAAGTACTCGGCTCGACTGACCCTGAATTGCGTGATGATCTAGGCTATGATATTTTACAAAACTGGCTAGTAGAACAAAGCAGGCTTATCAATGAACAGTTAGAAAATTTATTGGTTTACGCAATTTCTGATGAAATGCTTTTGAAACATGTCGGCGAGTCAGGTACTGACAGTGTATTTTTACGGTCATTTTCGTCGTTGCTGATCGCTTTATTACTTATTCGAGATAATCGGGATCAGTTTTTGCTAGAGTCCACCTTTCGCAGTACCATGCATACGCTTGTAAACTATTGTAAACAAGAACGTGATTTTCGAGGATATGATGAGGAAAAAGGCTGGGCTCATGCAGCAGCCCATGTGTCTGATGCAATTGATGAGTGTGTCCGCAGCAGGTATACAGGGGCAGAAGAATGTCAGCACTTATGGAGTGGACTTCGTGCACTGCTAGAAAATGCGCCCGATGTTTTTAATACGGAAGAGGACGAGCGGATGACTACAGCCGTAACGGCGATGGTTGAATTAGAGAAGGTCTCACTGAAGACAATCTGTGAGTGGTTGAATCAAGTTGAATTACCCGCTGAGAAAGACATGCGACTGCGATACAGACGAATTAACTTTAAACATTTTGTACGGAGTTTGTTTTTGCGTCTAAAAGAAAAAGGCTTGTTGAGCGAGGAGCAAGCAATCTTTGCAGTTGAGCACCGATTCAATCCTCGATACTACAATTTGTAGGGCTGCCATTCATTCGAAAAGAAATAAAGGAATTTTTACTAGAAAGGGAAAACAATGCTTTCATTCGACGTAGAAAATAATAAATTTAATTATCGGACAGCAGGGATCGTCATACATAACAACCGGGTACTGTTTCAACAAGCAGTAGGCGAAGACTATTGGTTTCTCCCCGGTGGCAGAGTGGAGCTGTTTGAAACGGCAGAGTCAGCCCTGCAGAGAGAAATGAACGAGGAGTACGGTGTTATTATCAAGGAGAGCAAGCTGGTTTGGATTGTGGAAAACTTCTTTGAACTAGATAACAAAGGATTTCACGAAATCAGCTTATATTTCTTGGTGACACTGCCTGAAGATTCTCTTCTAGTTACTCATGAAGATGAGTTCGTCGGTGCAGAATGTGGATACATCAATAAATGGATTCCAATCAAAGATCTTGTGGAATACAATATTCGTCCTGATTTTTTATCTAGTGAGCTAAGTATGGTTGAAAGTGGATCTGTAAACCACATTGTTCATCGTGATATCAAAAACTAGTTGAAGAAGTCTTACGATTGTTCCGAGAAAATAATGTTTTAGACTTGAAAATAAAATATTAGATTGAAAAATAAAGCTTTGGACTCATAGGCTCGTTACGCTAACGGGCAGGATAGTTGAGTAAGTGGTTTTTTTAACTCATTCTCAATTATGATAAATCGTCATTCTAAGTAACCCAAATACAATCGATATTATAACAATTAATCCAGTAATTAAGACCCAAATAACAAACACTATCTTTAATAACGCTTCATTCATTTTTTTAAAGCGTAGCACGACAAGCAACAAAACATTAAATAACAATAAAAAATATAATGAGTCTCCTAGAAAATTTAAGATTTGAGATCCATCCTTTCCTTTAGTTCACTCCAATTTTATCACTCAAATCATGGGGTGAGTGGAAAGAAATAGATTTAGCTTAATGTGTACTTAGTCAATGATGAAGAAATCATCAAAACTCTCTCCATCAAGATTAAATAATAGTTTGTACACTCCAAGTTTCTTATTTTTAAAAACAATTGGAATATATGAAACAACGTAATCAAATCAGTACGAAATAGCCTCATATGTTGTGTTCTCATCCCATCTATCAATGAAAAGGGCTACTTCTTTTAGTGAGACAGTTAATTCTTCTGCCTTAAAGTCAACACCAAATACTGAATTGAATTCTTCGGTGTCCTCACTTTGGTAGTTCCGAAAACATTTCCAAAATGCATTGATCGACCTGGTTTCGACTTCATGTTTAAGGCACCATTGTTTTAAAAATCCACTATTCATTTGTTCACAACCTTAAAGTCTTTTATTCTAATTTAACACAATAGTTAACCAGAATTGAGGGGAAAGAATATGAAAAGTCCGTATTGCGGCGAGGACTTTTGGGTTAGTAGGCCGAGGTGGGGTATTGAAGTTTGTCATAAGTGTGGTGCAGATAAACCTAAAAAAGAAGAACAGGATGATTAATAACTAACTAATTTATCACATCGGTAATGTAGTGAATTTAGGGGCAACAGCAAATAAGAAGGGGATCTCCACATTTCCCGCAAGCCTCTGCTTCACACCAATTATGGTGGTATCCGCCTACAAGAACCCCACAGTCATAACAATTTTGATAGGTAACGTCATAATACTTCTCTTCACCGAATATAATAGGCGGATATTCTCCATCAGGATAGACAACTGGAGAAGCGATGCACGATTTTGTGAATTGTTTGTCTTGATCACATCTTGAACAAATATCAGATTGAAAGACTATCATTTTTTATCACCGTAAATATCTTACAACAAATTGATATTAATATAGAATAATAAGGGAATAAAAGGTAGGAGTGATTAATAATAGCCAATTTTGTTAAGTTATTATCTAGTCTTCTAATAATTATGCAGGTGGGATCAAATTTGAGCGGAGGTGCTTTTAAAATGCCTGTGGATGTATTGCAAGTTGTAACCGATGATTGTCCATGGTTTGAACAGCAAAAGCATTTTCTAACTATTGAAGGAGAGAAAGATGGAAAACAAACTGTAACCATCCGAAGGATTGATAATAATCTTTTGGAAGGTTGGTATGAAGTAGATCCGATTAGTAAAGAATTCTCTAAATTTATATTGAATAAAGAACTTAAAGAATTTCAAAGCAATGGTCAAAGAATAGATGATTTTGTCTATAAGGTTGCCATTAATCCAATCGATATAGGTGGAACATCAAAAATACTTAATTTTGATGTATATACTGATGAAGATGAAGCAAAGCTAATGACTTCTTTGCGTAATATGTTTGGAAACCCAAAAGTAGATGCAGATCCCATTTATGTAATAGAAGTATTCGTTGAAGATCAATATAAATGCATTTTAACTATCTATAACGGGCCAAGTGGCTGGGCGATTGGTGGAAAATCTAGAGACGATTTATCATCAAAAGCGGCTTCGGAGTTGGCGGTAAGGCTTACTGAGAACATGAAATAGGATTTGAATTTCACAAGGCAAACACAAAGTTGTATAGTTGCTTTTAAAGTGAAAAACCATTGGATTCAATCATTAAAATAAGATCAAAAATTTCGAAGGGTTGGGAAGAGTTATAGATACAATATATGCTGAAGTAAAAACAAACAAAATTTTTTAGGCTATTTTAAACTACAACTGAGGTATGCCTAAGGAATCTTTTGAATAACGAATTTGATAAAATTGTTGATATGGAATACTGTGATGAGATTGATGGTTTCATAAATAGAGAGGAAAGTACTTATTATAGTTATATATATCCAAGGGATTCTGAAGTGTTGTGGAACAAGGGCGAAAGCTTGAAGAATTGAAGTACATACTAACATTTGTTGAACATGCTTGGGATTGGGATAATGAAGAAGACGAGTATCGGGCTGTATTTGTTAATGAGAGAATTCCTGATCAATTTGCAATAAATACTTTACCAGAACTAATAAGCAAAGAGTTCCTATCAGTGTATTGAGCTAACGGGGATCTATCGCCCAAGAAGAAAATACAAAGAACGGCAGCCTGTCTAACTGGTTGCCGTTTTCTCAACAATTGGGAAGGATAGTCGGACAAGAAAGAAGAAAATTAATATAAAAAGGGGATTAGATTATGATTGCTTGGCTAAATTTTGGTAGCCTTGTGCTTGGAGCAATCGCATGGATTCTTCCAGCTATTAATATATCTAGATATGATAAGCGTTCTAGAAATTGGGTTACTCTTTCTTTTGTGAGCATTAGTGCTTGTTCTATTTCGTTGTTTTTCCAAATTTGTAGTTTCTATGAACGTGTAAAGGCTGAGGATTGGTCTGCTCTTATGGATACAGTAAGTGTTATCGCATCTGTTCCAGCAATTCTGCTCATCGGTACAATCATATTAAATGTAATTACATTGTATATTTATCGTGACAGGGCAGCATAATAGGATGTCAATTTTAGTAGTTTGTAAGAAGGATTGTGAAACGGTGTAATTAAAGTAAAGGAAATGCTACTTGAACAACACCAAATTGATTACCCCCTCCTATTCAAAACCAGTTTTAACCAGGAATAAGACCGACGAATTACATAGAAGAAAATAATATATAACTGAACTAACCGGAATCTAAATCTCAATAAATACTTCAAGAGAACTCTAAAAGGATCAGTCGGAAGATGAAGTAAAAGTATCTGTCTATTATGGATGGGAAAATCTCCATATATAGTCAAAGTAGTTGAATAGGTAATTGTGATCAGGTTGTTTACCTAGCATAGTGATATTCGGTACTTTGAGGTGGTCACTAACCCCCAGCCTCCACTGACGTACTGAAAAAATAAAAACCGTTTGGATGCCCGATAGAACGAAGGGCATTCAAACGGCTTTTTATGTTCAGAGAGAATAAAGTAAAGTATAAAAAATAGTCATACACTAGATATGACTAAGGCAGGGCGCTCTTGTTATCCATGACCTATAGACTTCTACCTAACAAAGCCCCAACTTGTTTGGCCATTACCCGCGGCGGATAGGGCATATCATTCCTGATCCACCATTCAATTACCCCAACATAAGCAGTCCCGGCATATTGTAGAATAATATCTTCACTTAAATCCGTATTTTTTCCGCTTTCGTTATCAATTTCACCTTTGAAACCCTTCATAAAAAAATCAAGAAGCCGCGTTCGAAAAGAAGGGGCTCCTTTGCTCGCCAGCATCGTCGAAAAAAATAAATAGTTTTTCTCGAAGTATTCAAAAAAGGGTTCAAGGGCAGCACCCCAATCCAGTTTACATGCCCATTCTCCCATCTCGTCTAATTCATTAATATGTGCTTCTATAAGTTTATCTAATAGATCATATTTGTCCTGATAATGAAGATAAATGGTTCCGCGATTTACGTTCGCCCGGTCTGCGATGTCCCGAATGGTAATGTCATCAAAATTTTTTTCTGTCATCAGTTCAATAACAGCTTTTTTCAAGGATTCTTGTGTTTTATGAATTCTTCGATCCAGTTTTGCCATCGTTAACTCCACCAAACTTTCCTTTCCTTAAATAATCAACACTTTTGAACAATGTGTTGATATATCAACAGATTACGCTTTTTTAACCATTGATGGCCAGTTTCTTATAACTATAATAATAGACATGAGTTGATTAAACAAAAACTTCTTGTTTTTATGCATGCTGTTTATAACCAATATTCCATAGATTACAGGAGGGTAAACTATGATTACTGCTAATGCACGAGCTACATTCAATCCAGAGGGTCCATTCAAACTGACCACAATAGAACGTAGGGATCTCCAGCCACATGATGTCCTTATTGAAATTAAATACGCTGGTATTTGCCACTCTGACATCCATACTGCCCGTGGTGATTGGGGGCCGGTTAACTATCCTCTCGTTCCTGGGCACGAGATCGCCGGAATCGTCACCCAGATTGGTTCAGAAGTCACAAAGTATGCCGTTGGCGACCGAGTAGGGGTAGGCTGCATGGTTGACTCTTGTGGAGAATGTGTTAATTGTCATAAGGGAGAAGAGCAGTATTGCCTGAATGGAAATACGGGAACCTATGGAGCTATCGACCGGTATGGGCACTATACACAAGGTGGTTATTCCACCCACATCGTCGTAACGGAAGATTTCGTGGTCCGAATTCCTGACAGTATTGAACTTGACGTAGCCGCTCCGCTGCTGTGCGCTGGAATCACAACGTATTCGCCGCTGCGTCATTGGGGAGTTACTCCTGGTAAGAAAGTTGCTGTTGTTGGATTTGGTGGGCTTGGACACATGGCAGTGAAGATCGCTCATGCAATGGGGGCAGAGGTTACAGTTTTATCACAAACATTGAAGAAAAAAGAAGATGGTTTACGGCTTGGCGCGAACCACTATTATGCCACGAGTGAACTAGAGACGTTTAAGAAATTGGCTGGTTCATTCGAGCTTATCGTGAATACGGTGAGCGCTAAGATCGATATTAATGCCTACCTCTCCTTGCTAGCGCTGGACGGTACATTGGTCAATGTCGGTGCGCCAGCGGAGCCGTTGCCAGTTCAAGTATTCTCACTTATCCCTCATCGTCGGTCTTTTGCAGGTTCAATGATTGGTGGAATCCGTGAAACTCAGGAAATGCTTGATTTTTGCGCTGAACACCACATAGTCCCTGAGATCGAGGTGATTTCAGCCAAGCAGATTGATGAGGCTTGGGAGCGCGTATTAGCTTCAGATGTCCGTTATCGATTTGTAATCGACATCAGCACGATGGAAATGGAATAACGAATAATGCTGGAAAAATATTAGAGAAACGCCAACTGCGATGAGTGAAATGTCTAATCAAGGGTCAGCTGCTTATAAGTTGTCTAATCTTGCCCTGAATGGATTGACACGATTAGTAGCTGCAGAAATCAATAGTGATATCAAAATAAATGCGGTTGATCCGGGATGGGTAAGTACGGAAATGGGTGGACCATCTGCACCAATATCCCCTCAGCAAGCTGCTGAGTCTATCCTTTGGTTAGTGACGATTGGGCCAGAAGGACCTAACGGGGAATTCTTCAGAGATGGAAAACGAATCGATTGGTAACCATATGGGTATGAACGGAGGATTTGGTTTTATAATGTGGTTCGATGATACCATCCTTTTACATCATTAGCCTTTTCGGATTCTTTTACATTAGCAATGGAGTCAAATGGCACGAAGTACTCATTAGATCAATTAAGCGCGAGAAGCGGGAAATAGGTGATCACTAGATGAGAGCAAACAGGATGGAAGCGTTCAGCGATGGCGTGTTGGCGATTATCATTACGATCATGGTGCTAGAATTCCAAGTACCGGAAGGCCACGACTGGCATGCGTTAATCGAACTAGGCCCAAAAGTTCTTAGCTACATCTTCAGTTTCGTTTATGTCGGCATCTACTGGAACAACCATCATCATCTGTTGCATATGATTCGAACAATGAACGGGCGGCTAATGTGGCTCAACTTGATATTACTCTTCTGGTTGTCTCTTATTCCGTTTACGACCGCCTGGATGGGGGAAAGCCATTTTGCACCCGCTCCGATGGCATTGTACGGGATCATTCTTCTGCTTGCAGCGATTTCTTACAGGCTGCTTCAGCTCGCAATCATTAGCCAGCATTCCGGCGAATCTTCATTCGTAAAGTCAATGGGCAGAGACTGGAAGGTGAAAATATCTCCTTTTCTCTACCTGATCGCGATTTTGACCTCGTATGTGAGTCCATGGGTATCCGGCTTCTTTTACGTCCTCGTTGCTGCGATCTGGGTCGTGCCGGAAAAGCGAATCGAGCACATTTTGAGAAGCCAATAATTGGACCTGAGCAAAGTATCGGAAGCTAAATATGATAGCAAAAATCACTGTCCAAATAAAGAAGAAATAATAAAGATGGAAGTTCATGAATATTCTCCAAACTCGAGGCTGTTTTTCAAGAGCTTTCCGTTAAAGACAACGCGTAGAAACGTATCATGAGTAATAGGTAAAGTTGTTGAACTAACGAGACGAAGGGTCTGTCAGTATTATTACGACCTCTGCCTTATTCATGCTTAGTCAGAAAATAGGGGAGCCAGTCGACCCTCGCCGGTTTCGGGCAAATCTTTTAATTGATACAGAAACAACTGAATATATCGAAGACGATTGGGTGGATCGAACAATCAAAATTGGACCGTCAGTAATCCTTAGAATTATTGCCCCACTCCCAAGGTGCGTCATGCTGAACAATTCGCAAGAAGATCTACAACAGGATAGCAGGGTTCTCCAGAGTTTGGCATCCTATAACAGTGCAAAATTTAGTGTTTGGGCGAAAGTGGAATGCAGCGGTGAGGTAAAAGACGGTGATGAAACAATCTTAGGGTGACATAGCCATTTATAAAAAAAAGAAACAGTTAAACAAGTATGTAAGAACAGGTGCTTTAGGCATCTGTTTTTTTATTGCAAGTATTAAATTGTCCCGATCTTTTTTATTGAGATGCTAACAAAATCCCTTTGACAATTCTTCAAAATCTAATTATTATATTTCAAATTTTGGGTTTTTCCTGATTTAATTAACTGTATGGTTAATCAAAATGAGATGGTGATGAAAATGAACAATAATCGACTATTACAAGAGTTGATCAGGAAAAAAACCATAGTAAAAACTTCTCCTTTTACAGAAATGGTGGTGAGTTTACATGTTCTTTATCGACCAGAGCACCATGTATACCGTGTAGAGTGGGCTGCACACTTGAATGAGACTCTGCCCCAATCACTCATCAATGAATGGAACGAACTGGGGGAGTGGACACACGAGTGGCTTGCCATACTGGATGCGGAGACGGAGCCAAAATGGTCAGTAACCCCGATGGAGACGATTCAGCAAATCCAGCAAATGCCAGAAGCAGAGTTCTTGCAAATCTTGTTCAATCAACGGTTTTCACTCTCACAAATACTCCTATGGATGCGCGGACAAGACGAAACATGGAAAACCACCCTGAATGATCGTCAAAAAACGGCATTGCACCAGCCTACCAAAATCCGACGAAGAATTGTCAGCGCGCTCAAACAGTATTGGGACGAATCATTTCAACAAGAATGGAGGTTGATTGAGCCCTGGTTGGTCAAGGCAGAACAAGATTTCACGGAAAAGGTTGAGCGAAACGGAGTGCAGGCGTTAGCGCAGCTTCACCCACGTCTGTATGTCAAAGAAGATGGACTTTACATGCAAAAAGCAACGATGTATCGGTACCCCTATCAGGAAATCAAAAGAATTGTGGTTCGTCCGTCCTCCTTTGTCCATCCGCATTTATTAATTGGATATAAAGACGGGATTGTTACTGTGCCATTGGATGTCCGTGTTCCGGGTTCAGTAAAAAGTGGTGGAGTACCCGCAGACCTAATCAGAATGTTTAAAACGTTGTCTGATGAAACTCGCTTAAAGATCGTGCACTCGTTATATACACAGCCTCACTGTACTCAACAGTTGGCGCAAATCCATCAGGTTTCTGAAGCAGCCATCTCCAAACATCTGAAAATGTTGGTGGAAGCCAATTATGTAACGACGGAACGAAGAGGAAATTATGTATTTTATCGGTTGGTGCCAGAAGAAGTAGAAATGATATTGGTCTACTTGAGGCAATTTTTAGAACAATAGGAGGTTGATTGCATGTGGCAAGTTGCCAAAGCCACCATCGTACGAAACCAGACTGACAATCTTAGGGCGTATCCCTGGTCATTTACCTTTGGTCACATTATTAACGGATTATATATCGTGCTGGTCTCTTATTTTGCCTACACGTATCTCATCAAAGGAGAGCTTGATCATCGATTTGCCCAATTTACTGGGTCGAATGATTATTTGACTTTTGCAATCATCGGGGGAGTGTTAAGTACTCTCTCGGTCACAATGATGATGAATGTATCTCGTGCTCTCATTACCGAATGGAGGGAAGGAACCTTGGAGGTCATCCTGCTTGCCCCAGCAAGCCGATGGGGATATTTCCTTGGTACGGCCATTCAACAACTGTATCGGATGATGTTGGTATTCATCCCTGTTACTCTCATCGGGTTTTGGGTCGGGCTTCGTACACCATTGGCTGATTGGCTTTCTGTTGGAATCGGTATCGTTTTATTTTTCCTCTCGTGTTTTTCCATGGCAATGGTGCTGGGGGCAGTCATGTTGTATACACGGGATACCTACATCGTGCAAAACACACTTTTTTCGATTCTCGCTCTCGTATGTGGTTTTCAATTTCCTGTTCAATATCTGCCGCTTCCCTTGCAGTGGTTAGGTGAAATTTTCCCTTTGACGAGCTCACTTGACATGTTGCGCGACAGTTTGCTTACAGGCGGGCTTGTTTGGGAGCAACCCGAACGTATCGTGACTAATTTGATTTTATGTGTGGTGTATACACTGGTCGGCTTTTTCATGAATCGTCAGGTAGAGCGTACGGTATTTGAAAGACATATGGCTTAGGAGGGGATATGTATGATTAACGTAGATGCTGTGAGGAAAGTATATGAGACCAAGGAAAAACGAGGCTGGTTTCGCTCGGAAAAGAAACAGGTCGAAGCGGTGAAAAAACTCAGTATGGAACTTCATCAAGGAGAGATTGTCGGTCTGTTAGGGTTAAACGGTGCGGGCAAAACAACGACGATCAAAATGATCTCCACCCTGTTAGAGCCTACAGAGGGTTCCATTACTGTAGATGGACTAGATATCATTTCACATAGAAAGCAAATACAAGAAAGAATTAACATGATCGCTGGTGGCGAGAGGATGCTCTACATGCGTTTGACTGGACGAGAAAATCTACACTATTTCGGCCGTTTGTATGGTTTGAATGATTCAGAAATCAAGGAGCGTGTCGAGTATTTACTGGATGAAGTTGGGCTGAATGAAGCGAAGGACACACCAGTAGAACGGTATTCCAAAGGGATGAAGCAACGTCTGCAAATTGCACGAGGACTGATCAATCAACCGGATTATCTCCTGCTCGATGAACCAACTCTCGGACTGGATGCGCCGATCGCCCGTCATCTACGGCAATTGATTCGCAAGCTGGCAAAAGAACAGGGACGAGGAATTTTGTTAACCAGCCACTATTTGCAAGAAGTAGAAGAACTGTGTGATCGAGTCTATGTCATCAATAAAGGAGAACTGATCCTTTGTGATTCTCCTGCAGAAGTCATACGAAAGACAGCAGGCTACCAAACAATTCAAATTGATGTTACTGGTTGGGAAGATCGACGCAAGCATCAGCTTTGCCATTTGTTTCATCTTTCCGAAGAGGCGGTTATTGCTGATAAAAACACAGATGATTTGACAAGGCTGCAAATCAAAACACCCCAAGCAGAACAGTTGGTCTCGAAGCTGTTGTCCTGGTTTATTCAGCAGGGCTTACAAGTTATCCATTTCACGATTCAAAAGCCTTCCCTGGAGGATGCCATCATCATGCTGTCGGAAGGGGGAGTGCGCAATGAAACCGTTCTGGAGAACCTTTCGAGCTGAAATTGCCAAACAGCATCGTGAACTGTCGGGAGGGAAAATGGTGTTTTTCTCCCTGTTGTTCTGGCCTGTACTCACCTTCTTCACCAGTTACTTCGCCATGAAGCCGTACCGGGATGGAAGCGGTTCTGCCTTGGCCCAAGTGATTGGGGAAGGGAGTATTCCGTTGTTTCTGGTAAGTGGATTTATGGTTTTTCAGTTGTTTTGGACCGTTGTACAGTCGGCATGGACGTTTGAGTGGGAAAGAAGACAAGGCACTTTAGAAATAATTTATCTTACTCCTGCATCCAAAATAGCCTTTTTGTTCGGTCGTTCGGTATATTCCTTGTTCAACGGCATTTGGATGTTTTTTGTCTTTAGTGCGCTGACCTTTCTCCTGGTTGCTGATTTAGGGCAGGTGAACTGGGGGTACCTGGTATTATCGCTTGCTTTCATGACAATCTCAGCCGTAATCTGGGGAGCATTTCTCTGCTCGATTTGCCTGTTTTCCAGAGACTCTGGATTTCTCTACTATATTTTCCATTCTCCTATGGATTTGTTTGGAGGCGTTCGGATTCCTCCTGCGGTTTTCCCGATCTGGGCGAAATTGCTGTCCATTTTCTTTCCGGTGACCTATTGTCTGTTCATGCTGCGGGAGGCATTGAATGGACATGTGACCCAGATGTGGTGGTGGATGGCTTTGGTGCTGACCGTGCTCAATATACTGATCCTCTTGACCACCTTTCGGACGTTGCAACGTGCGGAGCAACATTCACGAAAACATGGGAATTGGGTTATGTTCTAATGATTTGAAGAATATTCCAACATTTGTGATAAAATATAGGTAATCTAGTGAAGGGTGGGGTTTTAATGAAAAATTTCAAAAATAATTTAATGTACGTTATTATCGGTGTTCAAAATGAGTAGTTCATAGTTTATATGGAATGCTCGCAAAATGATATGTTTGGAGGAGCATTCGTGTTAAAGAAACAAGGATTTAATTTATGGGCAGATCATTATGATAAAACAGTAAAGGTCAGTGAAGAAAATGATCTTTATCCCTTTGCTGGTTACAAAAAAATACTAAACACTATCTTTAATGAAGTAATGCAAAAAGAGCACTCTAGAGTTTTAGATATAGGGTTTGGAACAGGTGTTTTAACAAGTAAACTCTATGAAAATGGTCACCAGATAGATGGATTAGACTTTTCATCTAGTATGCTTAACATTGCAAAAGCGAAGATGCCTATGGCAAATTTAATTGAATGTGATATTAAAAATGGTTTACCTGAAGAAATTTTAAAAAACAAGTATGACTC
Source organism: Brevibacillus nigriterrae (assembly GCF_049846925.1). Taxonomy (NCBI): domain Bacteria; kingdom Bacillati; phylum Bacillota; class Bacilli; order Caryophanales; family Paenibacillaceae; genus Brevibacillus; species Brevibacillus nigriterrae. The sequence continues at coordinate 117,797 of NZ_JBNCMT010000008.1, read as the reverse complement.
AATTGTAAGCACATATGCATTACACCACTTATCAGATGGAGAAAAAATCTCGTTACTCTCCAGCCTGTTAGTCCTACTCAAGGAGAACGGTAACATATTTATTGGGGATATTTCTTTTGAAACGAGAGAAAAACTTGAAATCTGTCAAAAAGAGAGTGCAGATTACTGGGATAATGACGAATTTTATTTTGTGTATGATGAAATAAACTCAGCGTTAAAAAATATTTGTACATGTAAATATTATCCTATTTCTCATTGTGGTGGAGTATTTGTAATTTCGAAGTAAAGAAAAGCAGTTCGGAGCTTTAATTGAATCAAGGGAATTCCAATAATTATGGAAATCCCTTTTTTTATTTAAAATAATTAACAATATCCTCAAATGAAATTATTATTAAAAATTTTTTTATTAACTATTTTACTTTCCATTTTTCGTCTTGGGAAGTTGCAACGGTGCTGACCACCACATTGATTTGCGCACGCGTGTTGCCTTTTTTCACAGGTATGATTGGTGATCGCACCAGTCACAGTACAACGATGATCTTTTCGCAGTTAGATCTGTGAGCTGGAAGAAGCGGGTTGTTATGCCATGTCGAATCAAGTTCTCTTATTGAAGAAAATATAATTATTCAGTGATAATAGTATTTGGGATTACATGTTATTCAGGAAGGGCGATGTTGAAATGATAAAAGGATTGTATGAAGCACATTTACCAGTAAAGAATTTGGACGTTTCCATAGAATTTTATAAAAAACTAGGGTTAAAACTTGCCTGGAGTGATGAGAAAACGGCTTTCTTTTGGATTGAAGAAGGAAAGAGTTGGGTCGGCCTCTGGGAAGGAAATGAACATCAAACTCCATACCATCCTTCTTTACGACATATTGCATTTCGCGTAACGTATGAAGATCTAAAGGAATCCCTAAAATGGTTATCATCGATTCAGGTTGAAGCAGTTCCTTTTGGCAACAGAAGTTCTGTAGAGCCATTCATTCGACCATATCAAGGGAATGCTTCCGTATATTTTAATGACCCCGATGGGAACAGTTTGGAATTAATGTGCTATGTAGAAGTTCCTGATGAATTTAAAAAAATTACGAATACGTTGTCTTTTGATGAATGGGAGTATCTTCTGGAGGGAAAGTAAATGAGGCCGATTCCGGATCGTCTTCAATCGAACTTGAAAATCCTGTTTGTTGGCTTCAACCCCAGTATTCGCTCAAGTGAAACAGGTCATCACTATGCGAATCCCAATAATCGTTTTTATCGAATTTTACATCAAGCGGGACTTACTCCACGCTTGTATCGACCGGAAGAAGACACGACATTGATTGAGTTAGGATACGGCTTCACAAATATTGTGGCACGGCCGACCAAAGAGGCTGCTGAAATCACCAAAGAAGAATACGAGCAGGGGAGAAAAGAACTGAGAAGCAAGATTGAGACCCACAAGCCTCAGACGGTCTGTTTTGTTGGCAAAGGAGTTTATGAACAGTATAGCTTGCGCAAAAATATCCCGTGGGGAGTGCAAGAGAACCCTGTTGTGGAAGGTGTAGTGGAGTTCGTTGCCCCTTCCAGCAGTGGCTTGGTTCGTATGGCGATGTCAGATGTAGTAGATATTTATCGGGGATTGCTACCGATCATAGGAAGTTCTGTTCAACAGAGGTAAAAGTTACTGCTGGACGGGTAGGAGCTTATTTTACTATACTCGCACTTGTATGATTTTTCACAAGGAGAGAGGAGAAAATATGCGCAAGCTACTCGTAATGCTTTGTGCGCTTCTTGTTGTGACAGGCTGTTCCCCGGATGCAGCTCTGTTAAAAGAAGCGTTTGACAAAAGTGCTGACATAACATCTGTCGAATCTACATCTACCATTCGCTTGGATACGAATGTCCCTACAGATAAGCTGGACGAACAAACCAAATTGGTACTGGCCCTGCTCAAGGAAGGGATCATCGTTCAATCCCAGCAAAAGAACAAACAAGAAATGCATTCTGAGATTTCTTTCAAAAACCCTGCTCTGATCATGGGATCGGATTTATGGTCTAGTGAGCAAGAGCCGAAATTTGACCTGTTTGTTCATGATGGCAAGTTAGCCGTCAAGTCAAGTGTTGACGAGAAATTTCTCGGTTTTGATATGGAGAAATCACTGGATGAGCAAAACACATCTACCGAAGAAACCCAAAAAGAATTGGAAAAGCTCGTTCTTGACTTCATCAAGCAAGTGAATCTTCCATTGAAAAATGTAAAGGTTCAGCCAGTGGAAGAAGTAACTTTACCAAATGGTACGAAAGTAAATGCAACACCGGTTTCCATTGATATGAACATGAGCGAGGCGATTGAAACGGTTGCTGCTATTCTTGACAGCATTCACGATTTCCCGCAATTAGAGACGTTCATCCGTTCAATGGATCAAGCATCACCGGCAGAGCCTACTGATATTGCTGAGTTGAAAACACAGTTGAAGACGTGGGCAGAGCATCTTCGCCAGCTTGATATTACTCAGTTGAAATCTGATGGCTGGGACGGGAACCTCTCCATGACGTACTGGATTTCTGCTGAAAAAGAGATTGTTCAAGATCAAACCAAGGTACAACTGAAGGTTCCTACAGATATCATTCCAATGGACTTGGGCGAAAAACCACTGGAAGTTTCGCTTCATGTTGACCATCAGTTCTGGAACTACAATCAAGAAGTAAACTATACTGTACCTGCAGATGAAGATATCATCACAACAAGCGAGCTGGCAGAAAATCCGGATTTAGCGTCATCTTTTTCAGAACAAAGCCCGTTGACCATGCTTGTGGCGATGATGACTGCTCCGACAGTCGAAGATTTTGCTGACGTGGCAACTGAGCATTGGGCATATGAAGAGATTACAGGTTTACGTCTAATGGGAATAACCGATGGATATGAAGATAATACCTTCCGACCACAAAACAATATTACACGTGCTGAATTTGTGAAAATGACTGTAACTGCGCTCGGCATTGAGCCACAAACGATGAATATGAATTTCAGAGATAAAGCTCAAATTCCTGGCTGGGCGAGCGAATCCATGCAAACTGCCGTGAAGGCTGGCTTGCTTAAAGGATACAGCGACAATACGATCCGACCAAATCAAAATGTCAATCGTGCTGAAATGATTACGATTCTCGTCCGTGCTCTTCAGCTTCCGTTGGAAAAAGACCCTGTTCAGTACTCTGACAAAAATCAAATCGCTTCCTGGGCTTTGCCTTATGTACAAACAGCAGTGAAGCATCAGTTGATAAACGGACGTACGGGAAACCGTTTTGCACCACTCGATAACGCAAGAAGAGATGAGGTTGCGGCTGTTCTCTACCGAATTCTTACATCAGATGACACAGTTGAGGATACAGAAATCCCAACTGATGATCCTTCAAATAATACAGAAACAAATTGATTTGCCTGAACAAGAAGTTTGCCTCGCCATGTGCGAGGCTTTTTCTATTTTCATCAAACTTTCACTATTCTCTCGTAAACTTCCTTCATAAGCAAAACAAAGGAGGTTTTGGTAGATGAAATCAAAATGGATTAAGGGTTTGCTGTTCCTAGTAATAGCAATTCTTATCGTTGGAGCTGTAAAGGCAACCATGTTTTACGGCAGTGGGCATCCTTATATGAAACAAATGACGGGTGAATTTAGCCAACTTCAGCAAAAGTTTCATAGTGGTATGGATCAAGTAAGTCCACGAATGGAAATTAGAGGCCAAATGCACGATGGTAAACATCAGATCAGGAAGCAACCTGATGGGCGAGAACACCATTTCGCTGGAAAAGGTCATAGGGGTGGATTTTGGCTAGGCTCCCTTCTAACCATTGCATTCTGGGGAGGTTTGCTGGTTCTCGCTATTGCGTGGTTTAAGAAAAGAAAACAGAAACATGCGGGAAGCAACTTTGCTTTGGAATCACTTTCAGCCGTTCAAATTCCAAGCCAAACTGGAACAAATGCAACATTCTTAGACCAATGGGAAAAAGAGAACACCCAATTAAAGGAGGACAAATAATATGGGAATCTGGAACCGAGTAAAAAACATTGTATCATCGAATACACACGAATTACTTGATCAATTGGAAAACCCGACGCAAAGCTTGAATCGTTCTATTCGCGATCTGGAAAAAGAGATTGAGAAAGGGCAACAGGCGCTGGCAACTCAGCTTTTTCTGGAAAACAAACAAAGGGCATTGATACTAGATGCAGAGCAAGTAATCGCCAAACGGGAACGTCAGGCAGCGCTTGCGGTTGAACTGCAAGATGAACAGGTTGCCAAAATTGCCTTACAGGAGAAGATCCTGCAAGAGAAGAAGAAAACCATTTATCAGGAACAATTCGATGTGATTCAGAATCATACCACACAACTGCAAGAAAAATTGGTTCAGCTTTCTGGTACGCTTGAGGACTGGAAACATAAAAGGCTGTTGCTGGTGTCCAGAGCCAATGTCGCTAAGTCAGTAAGAGAAATTTCTCATACCATTCATTCTTTTTCACCAGAAGATGTCGCAAAGGAATTTGCCATTGTGGAAGATCGTGTGCTATTTCTGGAAGCTAGATTAGAGGCAGCTCAACGATTGAAATCTTCTACTAACTATTATGTCGATCATGCTGTAAGTGGAGAAGTGGAAGAAGAGTTGAATCGACTAAAAGAGGCGAAGAGCACAAACGAACAATAAGAACATACAGCTAAAAGGAAAAAATACCCCAAACGATTCGTCGTCTGGGGTATTCCTATTTCGAGTGTCGAAGCCAATTCATAATAAATCTTTCATTGCAGCTACAAAGTGCTCAAGGGCTTCTTGTGTACCAACTGAAACACGAAGAAATGTCGGAGCACCTTCCACTGTACGCACTACGACGCCTTTTCTGGCAAGCAGATTAAACAGCTCACTTGCATTGCGCCCCGTATCCAGGAGGACAAAATTGGCTTGGGAAGGGGTATAGGTGATGTTTAATTCTTTTAGCTGTTCGTAGAGGTATTGTTTTCCCCGCTCATTCCATTCGACACATTTTTTCAGATATTCCTCATCCTGCAAGCTTGCTAATGCTCCTGCCTGAGCTACTGAACTAATTTGGTACGGTGTACGGATCCGATTAATAAATCCGACGATATCCAGAGAAGTGACCAGATAACCAATGCGTGCACCTGCCAGTCCATACGCTTTGGAAAAGGTTCGGATTACAAGTATTTGAGGATGCTTTTCTACCAGTGACGCTGCGGACGAATAATCAGCAGCCGTAGCATACTCTCCATAGGATTCATCCACTGCCACGATGACTGACGATGGGAGACTTTCCAAGAAGCGAGTCAATTGCACCTCGGTAAAGTATGTTCCTGTGGGATCAAACGGATTCGGCAAGACGATGATCTTGGTTTGTTCGGTCACTCGCTCTCGTATTGCAGAAAAATCGATGGACATCTCGGCAAGCGGAACCATGATTGGAACAGCACCCATGGAAAGGGTAAAGCGTTTGTACCAGTTGGTGGTGAGCTCTGGAATGATCACTTCATCTCCTGCTTCCAGAAATGTTTCTGCCACTAGCTGAAATCCACCTTCTGCTCCAGTAGATAGTACGACATGGCGAGGGTCAAGGTTCACTTTTCGCCCGATCATTCCTCTAAGTGCTCGTGCTGTAGCATCGGGATACAGATTCATGGACCCAATCACTTCAGTCATTGCTGTAATGGCTTTGGGGGATGGGCCGCTTGGATTTTCATTGCAGGACAGCTTGTAAACTTCTTTTAATCCGACCATTTGCTTGATATCTTGAATGGGAACGTCTGCCAGACCAGGAAATTGTGGTGGGAGAGCAACGATGGCGCTTCTCGCCTGAACGGTATCCAACACGACTTTCAACTCCTTGTGATTTAAAATAGCTATGACCATGATAAGAATAATTCTTACTCATTGTTGTGAGACCCATCACAAACGAGCCAAATTTGGGAAAAACCTCTTACTCATATAATTCCTCGGCTAATTTCTCCAACATGCCCCTATCCAGGATTTCAACAGATTTTCTCGTCTTCCGAATGGCGCCTTGCTTCTCCAGGTTCACAAACGTCCGTAGCAGATGACGATAACTCGTTCCTAACAGCTCAGAAACTTCGGTTAAGCTGTCAGTAAAACTTTCGTGACTGGGATCATCGTGAGCAAGGATATAGCTGGCTAACCGATTCTCCAATGGGTACAAAAGATTTATCGAGCTGATCTTTGACAGACGAAAAAGCTTGTCTCCAAGGCTTAAGCACATAAAGCGCAAGAAGGCAGGATCATCGATCATCTGTTTCCGGATGATATCCATAGGAATCGCCAGACAATACGTATCTTCGATGACCTGAATATTGGAATTGGCGTGGTTCATGTAAAGGAATTCGATATCTCCAATGACTTTTAATGGCTTGTAGAACTGAATGAGCAACGACTTGCCATTTTTTAATGTTAAATACACCTTTGCCTTTCCTTCGATCAGGAAAAAAAGGTACTCCAGATTCTCATCCGAGCGACAGATATGTTCACACTTTTTATAGAGAAACAGTTTGATGTGTTCGAGTAGATTCGCATGTAAAAACTCATCGATTCTCAATTTGGTTACATAATGAGAGATTTTTCTTGCATCTTTTACTTCGATCAAAGACGAGGGCCCTCCTTCGCTAACGAGTGATCTGGGTTTCATTATATGACATATGTCCTAATTGATGTTGAAGAAGTTGTGTTAGTGTCAAATTACTGATTTTGAAGTGAGGAGGACAATATGAATAAGGTTTATGCTGCATTTATCGGTTTTTTAATAACCTGCATGATCACTTTCAATGGAGTGTTAGCCAGTTACGTAGGCTACTATTTATCCATTGTAATCATCCATATGGTAGGTCTGGCCGTTGTGATCTGCTTGTTGCTTGTGACAAAGTCCAAAGTCAAACTAACGAGAAGCACACCATTTTATCTCTATCTTGCCGGGGCATTGGGTGTCGGTATGGTTTTGTTTAACAACCTTAACTTTGTTCATCTGGGTGTATCGCTGACGGTTGCTTTAGGTTTATTTGGGCAATCAGTTGCTTCGGGAATCATCGACCACTTTGGGCTGTTTGGGATGAAGCAGAACAAGTTTAATAACCAAAAGCTCTTTGGCATGTCTTTGGTAGCAGCAGGAATATTTTCCATGGTGATGTTCTAAGAAGGAGGGAGAACTTGATGTATATCGCAATGGCTCTCTTAACGGGCGTACTCGTAATCATGTCCTTTATTATCAATTCAAATCTGGCAAAACAAATCGGTGTGTTTCAAGGGACGTTAATTAACTATATTGTCGGATTGATCTGTTCTGTAATTGTGTGGATTATTGCCAGTGGTACCGAATCAGTGAATCTTGGATTGTTTGGCAATGTTCCGATGTGGGCTTTTATCGGTGGTGGAGTAGGGGTGATGATTGTTGTCATCTCCAATATCTTGATTCCAACCATCCCCGCAGTCTACTCGACACTCCTGATCTTTATTGGTCAACTATCGACCAGTGTGGTAATCGATTATTTCGCTGGGAATGAGGTTACAACAGGAAAAATCGTTGGCGGACTGCTGATTCTGAGTGGGCTATTCTATAACTTCATGATCGATAATCGTGCAACCAAGCAAGTAAAAGCTACCTCTCAGGCACCAACCGGATAATCTTGTCATCGCCTTGCATGATTTGCCCTCGTCCGTCCCGATTGTTTGTAAGCAGATAAAGTGAACCATCTGGGCCTTCCACGACGTCTCTGATTCGACCAAGCGTGTCTTGGTAGAATGAATGGATAGACTGAATGGAAGGTTCTTTTCCACTGACAAATTGGATTTTCAGCACCTGTTCTCCTCGTAAATTGCCTACTAACAGTTGATCCTGCCAAACTCCTTTGCTAGCGAATGTCATTCCTGAAGGTGCCCATGTAGTAGTGCCGCTTTCTACAAGTGGGGATTCCATACCAGGACGTTTTTCTGTTCCTCTTATAATCGGCCATCCGTAATTGGCGCCGGCTTTAATCAGATTGATTTCATCGTGTGCTTGGGAACCGTGCTCTGAGCTGTAAAGATTACCTGTACGATTACTCCAGGCCAATCCTTGAGGATTTCGATGACCATAACTGTAGACTTGCGAGTTTGGAAACGGATTATCTTCAGGAATTGTGCCGTCCAGATTCAGCCGAAGAATTTTTCCAGCAAGACTTGATAAATTCTGTGCCAAACCAGAGTTCCCTGAATCTCCAGTAGTAATATACAAACGCTGGTCTGGACCGATTTTTAGCCTTCCGCCGTTGTGAATCGTACTTCCGGGGATTCGATCAAGGAGTACTTTATCGATGGATGACCGGTTATTTTGTTCACGGAGGCGGAGGACACGATTGTAGATTATTCCTTGATCGATATAGCTGTGGTAGGCATACATATAGTGGTTTTGTGCAAAATCAGGGTCAAGTGCAAGTCCCAACAAGCCACCTTCTCCTTCACTGACAAATGGCGAGGGAAAGCTGATAACAGGTTGCGGAAGCACTTTTCCAGCTTGAATCACCTTGATTGTTCCTGGTCTCTGTGTAAAAAAGATACGACCATCTGGTGAAAACGCCATTTCCCAAGGCACATCGAGGTTAGTAGCCACAACTTGTGGTGTGAATGGAATCTTTTCATTCGGTAAAACGAGCGGTTGTTGCGCAGGTGCTTGATCGAATGAACCATTTAGTGGCTTTTCCATGGATGCTTCAGTATTGCAACCAGTGCTCACACCAGATAATAACAGTAGCAACACAACCAAAAATCTGCTCAAACTGATTCAACTCCTTTTGGATTATCCCTACACCTACTATTGACATTTTTGAAGTGGCAAAAAATAGTCTTTGTCTGGAAAGATGGTACATGAGGATAAGTATGTTACAATAATACTAAAATTTCCCAAGCAGGTGTGAACATGACCGTAGATGAAGTGATGCAAAAACTGAAAGAGCTGGGATCGGAACAGACGAAAAAAACGTTTTTCAATCACGGAGCTACAGAGCCGTTTTTTGGAGTAAGAGTGGGCGATCTGAAAAAACTGGTGAAGTTTGTGAAAAAGGATCAGGAATTAGCGCTTGCCTTGTATCAAACAGGGAATCACGATGCCATGTACCTGGCAGGACTCTCTGTTGATCCGAAGAAAATGACCAAAGAAATTCTTCAGGACTGGGTGAAAAAAGCCTATTGGTACATGCTTGCGGAGTATACGGTAGCAAGCGTCGCTGCGGAGAGCACCTTCGCAATTGAATTGGCTCGTGAATGGATCCAATCAGAGGATGAAATCATTGCGACATGTGGCTGGAGCACCTATTCAAATTATCTATCGATTACACCAGACGAAAAACTGGACTTGGGTGAGATTCGAGTGCTTCTGGATCAGGTGGAGCAAACCATCCATCAGGAAAGAAATCGTGTGCGATACACTATGAATAACTTTGTAATTTCTGTTGCTGCGTATGTAGTCGATTTGCATGAAAGAGCGACTGAAGTAGCAGAGCGAATCGGAAAAGTCCATGTCAATGTTGGTAATACCGCCTGTAAAGTACCACTGGCCACGGAATATATTAAAAAAATCGAAGCAAGAGGGAAAATCGGCTCAAAAAGAAAGACTTGTATCTGTTAATAGCTATACTGAAACAATGGGGGAGGAAATCATGGACAAAGAATTAGTGATTACTCATGAATGTGATCCAGAAGAGAGTACTTATATTCGAAATAAATTGATAGAGTTTAATAACTCAAAAGTATCACCAGAATTAAGCAAGACTCCTGTCGAATCGGTGGGACTGTTAATCAAGGGCGATAACGGTGAAATTTTCGGTGGCTTAACAGGTATGATCTATTGGAATCATTTGCGTATCGATATTTTATGGGTAGATGAAAGTTTGAGAGGAAAAGGGTACGGCAAAAAGTTGCTAGATACTGCAGAAGAGGTTGCACGAAGCAAAGGATGCACGCTAATCACTCTCGATACGTTCAGCTTTCAAGCTCCCCAGTTTTATCAATCGCAAGGGTTTGAGATTTTTGGTACACATGAAAATTTTCCAGAAGGGTTTACCCATTACTATTTGACAAAGAAGCTAGAGTAGATTGTTTGGGAGGTATTTATGACTCAATTATACCTGACTCGTCATGGAGAAACCGAGTGGAATGCCCAAAAAAGAATGCAAGGACGCTTGGATTCTGCGTTAACGAAGCATGGCGAAGAACAAGCGAAAAGGTTGGGACAAAGACTTCACACCCATCCACTGGATGTCATCTATTCCAGTACAAGTGGACGAGCTGTGCAAACCTCTCAACTAATTAAAGGGGAAAGAGACATCCCTATCATTTTGGATGCAAATCTGCAAGAGATGAGTTTTGGCCGATGGGAGGGGATGACCTACCATGAAATTCAATCGAACGATGAACCAAATGCATCTCAATACAACCATTTCTGGAACAATCCGCATTTGTTTGAGCCATTCAATGGTGGAGAAACGTTTTCCGATGTTGAACAAAGGGTGCTCACTGTAGTCAAAAGGATTGTTCAGGAGAACTACGGGAAGTCCATATTGCTTGTCTCCCATGCTGTTGTGATCAAGCTTATCTTGGCTTTCTATGAAAAGACTGCTCTCGAAAAATTGTGGGAAGGTCCGTTTTTATACGGTGCCAGTTTAAGCCACATTGATTTTTCAGACCCAGAAGCTCCAAAGGTGATTCTCTACGGAGATTCATCTCACGAAAGAAACACCATCGACCAGTCGTGATGGTGTTTCTTCTTTATCTATTAATCGGATGCAACTGTGCCTAAGCTTTCGCCAAAAAATCTTCTAGCTGATCAAATGTTCCAGAAAAGCCTTGCTGCATACTTGCATGCATGTCCACAAAGGTTTTGAGCTCGTCTTTGTTTGCGTTTAAAGGATACCCTTTCAAAGTGAGAATCGTCTTGTTGTCTCGTTCAACCAACGTCAATGTATTGAGAACCTCCAACGGCCAAGTAGGGCTGAACGGAGAACCAACGATGTTGGCTTCCTTGTCCGAGAAAGAACTGACATAAACCAGTTTTTCTGGTGCAGTAATTTCACGATAAACAAACTTGCCCCACAATTCAAGCCCATCTGGTGACTGCAAATGATAATGAAAAACGCCGTCCGGACGAAGGTCAAATGCAGCAATGATTATTGAGAAGCCTTTTGGGCCCCACCATTGCTTCAAATTCTCAGCATCTGTCCACGCCCTGAAGACAAGTTCACGAGGTGCATCAAAGGTGCGAGTGATGACAAATTCGCCTTGTTTCTCGTTTGATGTGTTGTTGAATGCAGTATTGTGTTCCGTCAAATTGATTCCTCCTTGGCTGTTCGGAAATACTTACATACTCATGTCTTACTATACTCAAAATGCAAATCGCTTACAATAAATTGCAACCGATCACTAGTTTGGCAAAATAGTTAACCGAAAAAGAAAATTTTAATTAAAATAGGCTGATTTCAGAATAGTTGATATACTATAGAAATACTTAACATTATTTATGCTTCAAGAATGGTGGTCTCATCTGTGCCGATAATAAATGAATGGAAACACAATTTACATGGATACAATCGAAATATTAAGCTGTTTTTCATCTTTAACCTGCTTTGGAACACAGGATATGGTGTGTTCGGAGTGATTTACAACTTGTATATTAAAGCATTGGGTTATGAGCAGGCAGCGGTCGGGAATGTGGTTGCGATGACTGCTCTGGCTTCTGCGATCAGTTTGGTGCCTGCCGGATTACTGAGCGATCGGTTGGGGCCGAAACGTGTGGCCTTGGTCGGTCTGGTGTTCGCAACGATTACGCTTGGTTTTCGGGCCGTTGTGACGAGTGAATCGGGCTTGGCTACGACGGCATTTGTGAGCGGATTGTTCCTGGCCTTGCTTACCGTTACCGGGGTTCCTTTTCTGGCGGAAAATTCAAAGTTGGATCAACGTGTCCATTTGTTCAGCTTTAATATGGCCCTCATGATGATTGCCAACTTTCTGGGCAATGTAGGCGGTGGAGCACTCACGGATTTGCTGAATATTGGTTTTGGCTTCACAGAAGTAGATAGCCTGCGGATAACCTTGCTCGTCGGAGTCGGAATAGCTGCCATTGGGATAGTCCCGGTGACGATGTTTGGTCAATCCACGGGGGATGCAATTGAAAAACAGGAGACTCAACCAATTCTCACTCTTTTCAAAACACATCGAGAGTCATTGAAGACGATTGGCTGGTTTACACTGTTGGCGCTAATGACCAGCTCTGCTGGCGGATTGATCGTTCCTTATTTAAATGTGTATTTTGCGGATCGATTTGACGCATCCAAAACATCGATCGGCTTGATCGTCTCACTGGGCCAAGCGGCAACTGCCATTGCATACCTGATCGGTCCTGCTATTGCCCGGAAACTGGGAGAAGTGAAGGCTGTCATTGTCCTCCAGCTTTCGTCCATTCCTTTTTTGTTGCTGACGGCTTTTACGATGAATTTTTATGTGGCTTGTGGAGGGTTTCTGTTCCGGCAGGCCCTGATGAATGCAGCTAATCCATTTCATACGTCGATCAAGATGGCACGAGTGGATCGTTCCATGCGTGGACTCGCAAACAGTGCAGGGGATGCGGCATTTAACCTGGGTTGGTTTATGGTTGCTCCGGTCAGTACCTATCTGGTTCATACCTACGGATCGTACTGGGGATATGCCTATGCTTTCAGCCTGACTGCGACGATGTATTGCATTGTATCGAGTCTGTTTTATATTTTATTTCGCAAGGAGCCGAAAACCCAGGACAAGGGGGTAAATAGTGAATCTTAGTGGGTCTAAGCAGTTAGATAAACGGCAAATCATCACTGGTCTACTCCGAGTGTTTTTCTTTCTTTACTTGCTGTTTTATGCTGTGCTTTTTGCAGGATATTTCGTTTTTGTCGGAATCGTTCACTCATCATTTAGCTTGATCAGTGTTCCGGCGACGATCTTGCCTTATCTTTTTTTGCTCAGTTTGCTTTGGGTACTATGGAAAGGCAAAACAGTAGAAGAACGACAAGCAGCAAGAAAACGAATAAGAATGGTCTCCATCTTGGGGCTGATTCCTGTCGTTTTGTTGTTGGTTGTCCTTGGAAAAAACGAGGTTGAAACAACCTTTGATCCGATTCGTTGGCAAACGCAGCACGACATGAGAGTGTATATGGTAGATGACATGCTGGCAAAACATCATCTGATTGGCCTTCATAAAAAAGAAGTCATTCAATTGTTAGGAGAGACAAAAGCTTGGGAGTACTTTAAAGAAGATAACAACATCGTTTACTATCTGGGGCCAGAACGAGGCCTTGTGCGAATCGATAGTGAATGGCTGGTCATCTGGTTTGACGCTCATGAAAAAGTCACTTCCTATGAATTAAAAAGAGATTAAATCCTGTTGAACATTTCAGCTAATCCATAATAAAGGAGACAACCATGAAAAACTTTGAACAAATGCTTGATCGATATGCCAAACTGGCTGTTCAGGTAGGTGTGAATATTCAGCCGGGGCAGTCACTGATGTTGACTGTACCCATCGCTCATGTCAAATTTGCACGATTGATTGCCAAGTACGCCTACCAGGCGGGAGCTAAACACGTACATATTGATTGGTATGATGATGAGTTAACCCGTTTGACGTACGAGCTTGCACCGGATGAATCGTTTACTGAGTATCCACAATGGAAAGCAAACGGATACGAAGAATTGGCAGAACAAGGAGCTGCTTTCCTTCACATCCGGGCGACTGACCCCAAACTACTCGAGGGGATTGACCCTGTTCGCATAGCCAATGCCAGCAAAGCATACAAAGAAGCTGTATCCAATTTTCGCAGCAAGATCATGTCTGATCGGGTATGCTGGTCCTTAATCGCAATCCCTACACCAGCATGGGCAGCGATGGTTTTTCCTGAATTAGACGAATCGAAGCAAATGGATGCCATGTGGAATGCTATATTCAATATGGTACGGCTTGATCAGGAAAACCCGGTGCAGGCATGGAAAGATCATCACCAATTCTTAACTGCGAAGGCTGATTACTTAAATAAGAAAAAGTATCGCCTCCTTCAATACCGTGCACCAGGTACTGACCTCCAGATTGAACTTCCTCCCGAGCATCTATGGACTGGAGGGGGAAGTATTAGCGAAACAGGAACACTGTTCATGGCCAATATGCCCACAGAAGAAGTGTTTACGGTTCCCTTGAAAAATGGAGTAAATGGGACAGTTCGCAGCTCAAAACCGTTAAGCTACAATGGAGTCCTCATTTCAGACTTCTCTTTTACATTCCGGGATGGTCGTATTATCGAGTTCTCAGCGAAAACTGGGTACGAGACGCTTCTACAATTAGTGGATACAGATGAAGGTGCAAGATATTTGGGAGAGGTCGCTTTGGTCCCGCATAATTCTCCGATTTCATTGATGAATCGCATTTTCTACAACAGCCTGATCGATGAAAATGCTTCCTGTCACTTGGCGATTGGAGATGCCTACACCATTTGTCTGGAGAACGGAAGAGACTTGACACCAGAAGCGGTCAAAGCAACAGGAATCAATTCCAGCCTGGTTCATTGTGATTTTATGATCGGATCAGAAGAAATGGATGTTGATGGTGTGACGGCAGAGGGTGTTGTCGAACCGATCTTCCGCAAGGGGCAGTGGGTATTCTAAACGTAGAGGTAAGTTTAGTGCCTTAATGCACTAAATTTACCGGAGCATCGCTAAAGAAGGATTCGACTGCCGCTTCGAAAGGGCTTCAATAGAAGCTTTTCTTTTCTTCCTTTGAAGGGAGTGCTTGAAGTCAGATGGAAGAGCAACGCACGATATTACTTGCAGATATGAATAGTTTTTTTGCAAGCTGTCATCAGAGTGAGGATTCACAACTCCGTAATAAACCGGTAATCGTCGGTGGAGTGTTGAACAGACCCACTCAGGGGCTGGTTATTGCGGCGAGCTATGAGGCGAAACAACGTGGTGTCTACACGACAATGTCCGTCTACGAAGCACTAAAGCTTTGCCCGGATGCGATAGTAGTACCGAGAAATCATCCGTTATACAGTAGCTATTCGAGTAAAATTATGTCTTTCCTCCGGTTGATTGGGGATACAGAAGTTGCTTCAATCGATGAGGCTTATGTCGATATCACGGCTCGCATCAATGAGGGCGAGACAGCATTGGCGATCGCCAGGTATATTCAACGGACATTATGGAATAAAATTCGTATACCCTGCTCCATCGGGATTGGGCCGAACCGAATCATTGCGAAAATGGCTTCTGAGGTCAAAAAACCGTATGGATATGTCGAGATGGGCATCAAGAAATTCTGTACGTTTTATTATCCGCAGCCCATCGACAAGTTGCATGGGTGCGGGAAGAAAACAGCCGAAAAACTGAACAAGATGGACATTCACACCATTGGTGATCTAGCAAAGGCTAATCTCCTACTAATGAAAAACCTGCTGGGTTCACGAGGGGAAATGCTTGTTCGTTCGGCCAATGGTATTTCTTCCAGTCGAATTAATACAGAACGGGAGAAGGGGGACAAGACAATCGGGAAGGAGTCTACCTTTCGGGAAGCGATTTCCGACCCCGATGCTCATTTGAAGTTGGCAGAAACATTGATTGAGCAACTGGTAAAGCGACTCAAAGCGAAATCACGAAAGGCGAAAACCATTTCGATTGTCTATAAGAAGGAGCGAAACGGCAGCTCATTTTCAAAAAGCTTCACATTGCCCAAGCCGACTGACTCAGCAGAAGAGATGAATGAAATCGTTCAAAAACTGTATACGGAGAACCTTTGGGAGATTCCTTTGTTCCTTTTTGGGGTTCGTTTATCCAATATTGAGGATGTTGTTTATGAACAACTCACTTTGGATGACTTTCATAAAATGCTATAGTGGCGGTTGCTTTCCTGTTTGAGTGGTGCAGAAGTAGTACATACTGCAATCAGGGGGTGCGGATATGTTCGTCCAAATCGCAAATAATCAGGAGAGTGGGTCCCAAGACATCTTTGTACTGGGTGAAAAGTTGCTTCGTGACCAAGAGGGAGTGTACCTACTCCCAGGTCGATTAATCTCAGGGTTGAAGGCAGAGGATTTACCATCGGGATTCCCATTTGGACTACTGGATCAGCTTCCTTCTGGCATTGGTTTTTATCGTGAAGATTCTGTGAAGGTCAGTCGAACCGGAATAAAACAAAGCTTGCACGTGCAGGTAACAACGACATATGTGCGTGCAGAGTGGGATGGTCTCTATTGTGTAGTGTCTACAATGGATACGAGACGTAGAGTGCTGGAAGATGCAGAAGAGTATGTTCTCGAGCAATTCTTGGTCAACGAACAAAAATGTGTACTTGCTTATTCGTTTCATTTTCCATGCGATAAGGAACAAGATCTGGAAGCAGTCATGGAGATGATCGCTGAGCGTGTAAGATGGGTTGAAGAGAAAGGAAATGAACAATTATTGTTTCGTACCTTTCATCCAAAAATACAATAGCACTTGGTAAATAGGCAGGTAGGTAGTGGGGGAGTACTTCAGAATCACTTTCCCACTGCCTTTTTTTGTTGAGGTCCCATGGCTAAAAAATGCTAGGTGGCGAAGACTATCTTTACTGAAAAATGATAAAATCCAGCCTAAGAGAAAGAAAGATGCTCCAATAGCCTGAGGTAGGTAAATATATCTATTGGAAATGCTAAATTTATCCAATTTTCACAAAGTAAAATCCTGATTAAAAATTTTTTATTATATCTAAACTAGATCATTGGAGAGATTTTCATGGGTTCGAAATTTAAGCTAAGAGAACGATGTCGAATAATATGCTAGGACGTAGAATGAAGCCAAGAGATCAGTCGACACGGCAACACTCGCTGAATCTCGATAAAGGCAAAGCTGATGAAAATCAGTGACGCAAAGCTAAAGGGGCTAAGGTGTTTAGGAGAAGCCTGACACTATGCCAGCCAGTTACCGAAAGATTACGGGTGTAGAATATATCTACTAGCAACCCCGCTTTCGGTATAGGCGGGGTTACTCTATGTCTAAAAGGAGGTGCACACCACATGCTGATCAATCTGTCGAACAATCAAATTCTGGCTAGTCAGATCGGACAAGCCTACACCTTCCTAGGAAGGTTGAAAGGGTTAATGTTCACGAAAGAATTGCCGACAGGTTGCGCTCTGCATATTCGACCCTGCCGATCGGTGCACACGTTTTTCATGAATTATTCCATTGATGTACTGTATCTGAATGCCGACTTGAAAATCGTTGCGATTGATGAGCAACTTCGTCCGGGAAAAGTTGGCCCAATCTATGCAGATGCAGTGTCTGTTATCGAACTTCCAGCAGGAGCAGCTCGTCAAACAGAAACTCAAATCGGACATTTCGTCCAACTACGACCATGAATGGATAAGGAGAGAAAGTCATGATGAACAAATTCAAAGGTTTGCTTGTAGAAGAACAAGGTCAAGGTATGACAGAGTACGGGCTAGTACTCGGCATTATTGCAGTGGCAGTAGTTGGAGCACTTGCAACGCTTCGTGGAGAAATTATCGAGATGTACAACAACGTAGTTACTCTAGTAACAAACCGTGAAGATGGTGGCGGAACACCGTAAACTCTAAAACGCAAAAAACTGCCAACGATCAACTTACTTCAATTCACCTAAAATCGACTACTTAAAGGAGAGTTTACTCATGATGAACAAATTCAAGGGCCTATTGGTAGAAGAACACGGACAAGGTATGACAGAATACGGACTCGTACTTGGAATTATCGCAGTGGCAGTTGTCGGAGCACTCGCAACGCTTCGTGGAGAAATTATGGAAATGTACAACAACGTAGTTACTTTGGTAACCAACCGTGAAGATGGTGGCGGAACACCGTAGTAAACCTCGATCAGAAAGCGAGTGATACCCATGCTTGCATCATTGCAACGTTTGTTCATGGACGAGCATGGACAAGGGATGACAGAGTACGGAATTGTGCTTGGTTTTCTCTCCATAGCGGCTTTGATTGCATTAGGCAGCTTGCGTACTGAAGTTGTCGAAATGTTCAGTAACATAACGAATGCACTAATCAGTCGTGATGGTGACGGCCCACAAGTATAGCAATTATTGATACCCTTCCATACAGAGGGCAAAAGATGGTGGCCTTGCGTGATGAACGTAGGGCCTCTCTTTTAACCAGGGGGTTCGGATAGGGGATCCAGGAGGAAATCAGCATGTTGCTTAACGGAGCACTCCTTTTGATTCTTTGTATCTGTTTTATCACCGACGTAGCGAATCGCAAAATTTATAATAAAGTCGTTTTTCCAGGCATTATTCTTGCACTTATCATTCATTTTTTCTCAGATGGATGGGCTGGACTGGGCTTTTCTGTCGGTGGATTTGCCATCGGATTACTACTCTTGCTCATTCCGTATTTATTAGGTGGTATGGGTGCAGGCGACGTAAAGCTGCTGGCATTAATCGGAGCATTCAAAGGGACTATATTTGTAGTTACTACGGCCATATACATGGCATTGCTCGGTGGACTCATCGCATTACTCATACTGATGGTGAAACGAGGGATCGGAAACAGTATTCGTTCCTTGATTATTAATTTCTGGTGTATCCGCAATGGTTGGATCTTGCCTTTTCGCACGGACAAAAGCGCTCTTGCGACAACTTATCCGTACGGTGTAGCTATTGTGGGAGGTGCCTTAATTACCTTGTATGCAAAGGGGATGGAGTACTTATGGTAAAGGATGAACAGGGGCAGTCCATGGTCGAAATGGCACTCCTTCTGCCAGTTATGCTTCTATTACTGGCCGGAATTTTTGACTTCGGCAGAGTGTTCTACTCCTATGTTCACCTGCAAATGGCTTCACAGGAGACAGTTCGTCTGGGTGGCCTGGGTAAACCAGATGCAGAAATCATTTCATTCGCCCGAAACTATGTTCATATTGGCGAGACCGATTTATTACAGGTTCAAGTGAGTCCTACACAAGAAACAAGAACGCCAGGGGGATATGTCACTGTCACTCTTGTGTATCCGGTGGAATTGATGACACCGGTTTTATCCAAGCTTTTTCCCTCACCTATCATTCTATCAGCCAATTCTACGATCAGGGTGGAGTGAGTAATCGATGATTTCATTTTTCAAAGGTCTCCTAAAACAGGAAGAAGGAAATGCGGTTCTTCTCATATCGCTGTCCATGGTGGCACTTCTGACAATGGTTGGGCTTGTCATCGATGGAGGCAATCTCATGTTAAACAGGGCAAAACTGCAAAAAACCGCCAATGCCGCTGTACTTTCAGGTGCACAGGAACTGACCAATACAGAATTAAAAGTAAATGAAGTAATACAAACCATTTTAAGAGAGCACGAAGAAGAAGATAGTTTGCAAGACATTGTAGTGAGTATGGAAGATAAAGTTTCCATTGATCTGGAAAAGCAGGTACCATTAACCTTCTCACGACTATTCGGGAGAGAGACCGCACCTGTTTCGGCACATGCAGCGGCTGAACTGGGAGTGATGGGTCGAGCCAAAGGGGCAGCTCCCTTGGGTATAGATGAATCAATCGAGTTGGAGTATTTCAAAGAGTATAAATTGAAGGTTGATCAGACGGATGTTGATCAAGGTTACTTCGGAGTCCTTGCCTTAGGTGGCACGGGTTCAGAAACCTATGAAGAAAATCTGCGTCACGGGTACCAAAATGAAATCAAAGTAGGCGACGTGCTGGATACACAAACAGGAAATATAGCAGGTAAGACAAGGACAGTGGTGCGTGAGCGTGTAAATGGGTGCTCGGAAAACCCTCGTGATGTAAATGATCGGGATTGTTCACGAGTGATTTTGATTCCTGTCTATGAGGCGTTGGGTGACCCGGACAAACAATTAAAAAGCGTTCGGGTAAAAGGCTTTGCTTATTTCTACATTACGGATCCGATGAGCGCAACGGATACGGCCATCACAGGAATGTTCATCAAACGTGCCGGAACAGGATTCACGAAACCAGACAGTGTTGCACACGGTGCATTTAGCATCAGACTAACAGAGTAGGTGGAAACTATGAGATCCAAAATTATCCTCTTTGTAGCATTAGTTATGGGTGGAATAACAACGTTCCTCTTCTTTCAATACATGAAGCAATACGATCAGGAAGCACTCATAAATGACAGTATGGTGGATGTCGTAGTGGCAGGGCAACCTATCAAGGAAAATGAAAAGCTGAGCAATGGTACGGTGAAGGTTGTCAAAGTACCAGAGAAAGGATTGCATCCAAATGCAATTCGTAGTTTGGGAGATATCAATGGAAAGTTCGCAACGGCTGATTTGGAGACGGGAGAGACACTCCTCAGCCATCATGTGAAAACACAGGCAGAAGAAAATTTGTTTGTCTCCAGAAAAGTAAAAGATGGCTTTCGGGCTGTTTCGGTCGGAGTCAACATCGTGCAATCCGTCTCCAACCTGATTGAGCCAGAAGACACCGTGGATGTCGTATTTAGTGAACATTACAAAGAAGGCAATGAAACCCGTGTAAGAACAGAACAGATTTTATCCAATGTACGTGTGCTGGCTATTGGACGCCGAATTGTAGAGACAACGGGTACAGAAGAGTATGTGGAATACAGTGCAGTAACGCTAGAGCTGCAGCCAAATGATGCAGTGAAACTGATCAATTCAGCAGAGCGAGGAAACATTCAATTGTCCCTCCATACTCGAGTAACGCCGTCTGTGAAGAGAGCGGTTCCTAAGGCGACACCTGCGACCAGTTCCACTCCGAGTCAACCAACCACCCGCAAATAGGGAAGGAGGGAATACCCATGACGAGCAATCAACAGGAAATAAACGATACTAAGAAAAGTAAAAGAGGTGAAATGATTGCTGTCTGCAGTGCCAAAGGTGGCGTTGGTAGAACGTTGCTCAGTGTCAATCTGGCGGTAGCACTCTGCAAGAAAAATATTCAAATCGGCGTAGTAGATGGTGATTTCCAATTCGGTGATGTCAGTTTAGCGATGGATTTACATTCTACTTTTACGATAAAAGATGTCGTGGAAGAAATTGATCGTCTCGATGAATTCAGTCTTGCCAGTTACCTCAGTACCCATGAAAGCGGGGTAAAGGTTCTTGCGGCTCCAGAACGACCGGAATATGCAGACCTGGTAACTGATCAAATGTTGCGGCAAGTGATGGATTTGCTTTTGTTGCAACATGATTATGTAGTCGTAGATACGGGTGTCGGCTTGCAGGAGCGGACACTGGGAATTATTGAAAAGGCGGATCAGATTCTGGTCGTTACCAATTTGGAGATGGCAACGTTGAAGAATACGAAGCTGATGCTCGAAACCCTCGATATGTTGGGACTGCGTGAGAAAGCCCGAATCATTATTAACCGTTCAACGATGGAAAGTGTCATTCAGGCGGCAGATGTACCCGATATTTTGGGGGAAGAAGAGCCGATCTTTATTCCCAATGATTTCACCATCGCCTCTCAATCGTTAAATATTGGAATCCCGTTTGTCATTAATCAAGCGAAAACCGAATTGGCCAAGTCCATTTACAAGTTGGCAGAACAGTTGTCCTCCCGCAGAGAAATTACCTTAATCAAGCCCAAATCCCCTTCCATCTTTTCCAAACTATTCAGCAAGAAACGGGTTAAGGAGGGAACCACATGAGTCTGCTCAATAAAATACAAGCCAAGCATCAAGAGAAACAAACAGACCCTAACCTGATAGAAAATGAGGACGATTTTGTTGATAGAGCGCCGAAGAAAGATTTAATCAGCACGTATAGGGAGTCCAAAAGACAGGAGACATCCCCCAAGCCCAAAGTCCGCTCGGCACCCAATGACAAGCATCAGGAACTGAAAAATCTGATGCATAAACGCATCCTGAACGAATTAAAAGATGACAATGTTGAAGAGATTATCCCCAAGCTGGATGCACTTGCCATCGATATTATCAAAGAAAACGAATCGTTCCGAGGGAAGATCGATCGAAAACGGGTTGTCGATGAATTAATCAATGACTTGACTGGCTTTGGGCCGATCAATCCGCTCTTACTAGATGAAGAAGTATCGGAAGTCATGGTAAATGGCCCGAATCAGGTCTACATTGAGCGCAGCGGTAAAATTGAATTGACGAACATCCAATTCCGGGATAATGAGCATGTCATGAACATCATCGAGAAAATCGTAGCACCTATTGGTCGAAGAATTGATGAAAGCAGTCCCATGGTGGATGCGAGGCTGCCGGACGGTTCTCGTGTAAACGCCATTATTCCGCCACTCGCATTGAATGGCCCAACGGTGACGATACGTAAATTCTCCAAAGATCCGTTTACCATCGAAGATTTGATTGGTTTCGGCACACTGACCAAAGAGATGGCAACTTTTTTGGACGCGTGTGTAAAAGCCCATTTGAACATTTTTGTCAGTGGTGGGACGGGGTCTGGTAAAACGACAACCTTGAATGTTCTGTCCAATTTCATTCCGAACGATGAACGGATATTAACCATAGAAGATGCTGCCGAATTGCAACTGGGGCAAGATCACGTTGTCTCTCTGGAATCTCGCCCGCCTAATATTGAAGGAAAAGGCGGAATCACCATCCGAGACCTGGTACGAAATGCCCTGCGGATGAGACCAGACCGCATTGTAATCGGGGAGGTACGTGGCGGTGAGGCACTCGATATGCTGCAAGCGATGAACACCGGTCATGACGGTTCACTTGCTACAGGTCACTCCAACAGCCCGAGAGATATGATCTCCCGTCTCGAAACAATGGTTCTAATGGCTGGTGTCGAGCTGCCCGTCAAAGCGATTCGTGAACAAATTGCTGGTGCGGTAGATGTCATCATTCAACAATCCCGTCTCAAGGACGGAACTCGCAAAATTGTCAATATCACGGAAGTGCAAGGATTAGAAGGCGATGTCATCGTCTTGCAAGATATTTTCTCTTTTAATCAGCAAGGGGTAGACAGTCAGGGGAAAATCATAGGCAAGCTGGTTCCTACCGGAGTACGTCCGAAGTTTTATGAACGACTCGAGTCTTCCGGCATCCAGATACCGACAAGCGTCTTTATCGAAGAGGAGGAATGGTAGGAATGAAATATTTCATTCTGGTCTTATTTCTCTTTACGTCCTACTTGCTTTTCATTTCAATTTTGCAAATGGTCTTCTTGTCCGATCGCAGACTGACCAAGCGAATGAAGCATTATCTTGATTTGCAAGCAAGCAAAGGACTTGATCGCAAGAAGTTCAGTTTGCTTGTTCAGATGCAAATCACCAAACAGCGAATCCGTACACAATTTTTGACCAAGGACAAGAACCAAAAAATCGAAACGATGCTAAGACGTGCCGGAGTACCGATCAAACCGGAGGAATACGTGCTTTTTCAATGGATTTCAACTGCTTTAGTTGGTGGCATTCTGTTTGTTGTTTCAGGCAATATCGTCGTTTTGTTGATCGGGGCAGGCTTGGGTTTCATGATGCCTAAGTGGTATATGAAGAAAAAAGAAAGAGAACGTATCCAACAGTTTAATGAAAGCCTCGCCGATATGATTACGACCATTGTGGGCTCCTTGCGTGCCGGGTTCAGTTTCCCTCAAGCGTTGAAAACCGTTGTCGAAGAAGCGTCTTCTCCCATTAAAGAAGAAATGGAAACCGTCCTCAAAGAAATGCAATATGGCAGCAGCATTGAAGACTCTTTGCATGATTTGAAAGAACGCATGCCCAGTGAAGACTTGGAATTGATGATCCAGGCGATTTTGATCCAACGACAAGTAGGAGGTAACCTGGCAACCGTTTTGGACAAGATTGTAGAAACGATTCGTGATCGAACGAAGATTCAGCGTCAAATTGTCACGTTGACCGCACAAGGTAAATTGTCGGGTATTGTTATCGGTTTGCTCCCGTTAATCCTTGGTTTTGTCATTTACCTGATTGAGCCGGATTATATTGGTACGTTGTTCTTGCATCCCGTGGGTATCGCCATGATGGGTGGTGGATTGATTTCAGGAATTATCGGATTTGTACTCATCCGCAAAATAACGACGATTGAGGTGTGATTTTATGCTATACATCAGTTTTTTCTTTACCTCAACACTTCTCGTCTATGCACTGATCGTGATGAAAGGGGAAAGAAAGCAGCTAGTAAAAAGGAGAATTTCCACCTTCTTTTCCGACAAGGAGGATGTTGTATACACCAATCCTTTAGAAGAAGAAGCGGAAAAAACGCCATCTCTGTATAAGCGGTTCTTCCTGTTTGGCTGGCGGAAGCTAAAGAGAATCTTTCGTCGAAACATGCAAAACGAAAAGGAAGCAAAGTTGGAAATGAAACTGCTGCAAGCAGGGAATCCGTTTGGGATGACACCTGTAGAGTACCGGTTGTTACAGATTGCTTTCCTGCTGTTGTTTCCGTTGTTTTCGTGGGGATATGCCGCATTACTGCAAATAGGTGCTGGAGTTACCTTTCTTCTCATCGCAGTTAGTATTGTCTTTGCCCTTTATTTTCCGCGATTTTATATTCATCAGAAAATCAAAACACGCAATTATCTGGCATTGAAAGAGCTGCCAGATGTCCTGGATTTGTTAACCGTCAGCCTGGAAGCTGGGCTTGGGTTTGACTCGGCATTGAGCAAACTGGTATCCAAAAAGCAAGGCGTCCTCTCACAGGAGTTCCATCGGTGTCTGGAAGAAATACGACTGGGTAAAACAAGACGGGAAGCTCTCTCAGGCGTGCGAGAACGAGTGACGCAGGAAGAGATCAAGGTATTGATCAGCAGCATCCTGCAAGCGGAGAAATTGGGCATCGGGATGGTACAAGTACTGCGCATTCAGTCGGCGGAAGTGCGTGACCAACGCAAGCAAAGAGCCGAGGAGGAAGCGATGAAAGCACCGATAAAAATGCTTTTTCCACTGGTACTGTTCATTTTCCCCAGCTTGTTCATCGTTCTTTTAGGGCCAGCGATTATTTCGTTCATTCAGGCGTTTAAATAAAATTTGCCAAATGTACAAAAAGATGTAGACTAGGAAAATATAGTTCTGCATCTTTTTTTGCTGTAAAGAAACCAAAGCTTATACGAAAAGAGGGATCAATATGATAATTGATGTTTTTCAGGATACGGTTTGCCCTTGGTGCCGAATCGGCAAGAAGCATTTGCTGGATGCCATTGCGACGTGGAAAGGGGAGGAAATAACGATCAGGTATCGCTCGTTTTTTCTCGATCCAACCTTGCCTGCTGAGGGTCGTCCGTTTCGGGAAACGATGGAGGCTACCAAAGGCGGGAAGCAAGTCGTTGATCAGATGATTCACCATGTGACTGAGGCAGGTAGAAGATCTGGCGTCACGTTCCATTTTGATCATGTGGCAAAGATGCCTAACACTTACAAATCACATACCGTAATCAAGCTGGCATCTGATGATCAAGCTACCCGACTAGTAGAAGCGTTTTATCAGGCGTATTTCGAAGATGGATTGGACATCGGGGATACAGACATTCTGGTTTCCATCGCGACAACTGTAGGACTCGATGCAACTGAAGTTCGAAATGCGATTGAATCAGATGAGAAGCGTGATGAAATCCAGGAAGACCTCGATCTTGCACAACAGCTTCAAATCACTGGAGTGCCGTTTTACGTCTTGGATAATCAGTTAGCCTTATCCGGTGCTCACCCTGTAGAAAATTTTCATAAAGCATTCGAACAGCTTCAAGATGAAAAAAATCAAAATGATTAAGCGAGTTTCTACGTATTAATAGGTAAATACGTTTGGATAAAGGGGTTCAAAGAATGACAGAACAGAGTGTGAATAGGGAACAAGACAAGAAAATGGGCTTTGTTGTTGCAGGATTGTTACTAGGAATTTTGATTGCCTCCATGGATAATACGATTGTGGCAACTGCGATGGGTACGATTGTGTCAGAGTTGGGCGGACTTGATAAGTTCGTCTGGGTCACTTCTGCCTATATGGTCGCTGCGATGGCGGGGATGCCGATTTTTGGCAAGCTGTCTGACATGTACGGGCGCAAATGGTTTTTTCTCATGGGTTTAGTCGTGTTTTTGCTCGGCTCCATCCTCTGTGGCATGGCTCAGAACATTGTTCAACTGAGTATTTTTCGCGCCATTCAAGGGATTGGCGGAGGTGCATTGATGCCGATTGCCTTTACGATTGTATTCGATATCTTCCCACCTGACCGAAGAGGGAAAATGTCGGGGTTGTTCGGTGCGGTGTTTGGATTATCCAGTATTTTTGGGCCACTTCTCGGCGCATACATTACGGAGTATATTGACTGGCGCTGGGTATTTTATATCAACTTGCCATTAGGAATTATCTGTTTTTCACTCATCTGGTTGTTTTATAAAGAATCACCAGTACATACGAAACAAAAGATTGACTGGTGGGGTGCGATCACCATGGTTGGGGCTGTTGTCAGTCTGATGTTTGCACTCGAGCTGGGAGGACACACGTATGCCTGGGATTCAGGAGTGATTCTTTCGTTGTTCCTGTCGTTTGCTGTACTGTTTACTGCGTTTATTATGATTGAGCGCAGGGCAGAGGAGCCAATTATTTCGTTTGCTATGTTCCAGCAGCGACTGTTCGGTACGAGTACATTTGTCTCTTTGTTCTACGGAGCATCGTTCGTCGTTGGCACAGTATACATTCCGATCTTTATCCAAGGTGTACTTGGTGGGTCAGCAACCAACTCAGGACTGATTCTCTTGCCGATGATGCTGGGAAGTGTAGTAGCCAGCCAAACGGGCGGTATGATTGCATCGAAAACCAGTTATCGCAATACGATGTTGATCTCCGGTGTTTTCCTGATCACCGGACTGTATCTGCTCAGTACGATCTCACCTGCAACGACTAAAACAATGATAACGATTTATATGATTATTACAGGTATGGGTGTCGGCTTTTCCTTCTCTGTACTCAGCATGGCATCGATTCATCATTTCGACATTCGCAAGCGTGGATCGGCTAACTCGACCAACACGTTCCTTCGTTCGCTGGGGATGACACTTGGAATTACGGTTTTTGGGATTATGCAACGCAATATTTTTACTCGTGAATTATCGGCCACAATGGGAGGGGCAAGTCAGGGATCACCTATTAGCGATGACCCTCGTGCCTTGCTATCACCGGAGACTAGAGCTCAGATTCCTGCACCCGTGCTCGAGAAGATCACAGATGCACTATCGACTTCCATCGCACAAACCTTCCTGTGGACATTGGTACCTGCCGTTATTGCGGTTGGCATCATTTTGTTCATGAGTAAAGAAGGATTGGGAGATTTAAGAAAAGCAGACAGTCGGGCATAATCTGATCGAAGTATCCACTTATCTTTCGTCGTAATAGATAGTAGAATAGGACAGGAAGAACGATTTTCAGGAGATGACGATATGGACGACGTTATGAAACCAGTGAGCTTTCAACAGATCACAGAAAAGATGCAAAACTACCATCCTGGAATCCTCGGCGAGCAACATTGCCAGAAGTTCAGTGTACTCATCCCCATCCTTCGTACACCGGAGGACAAATTGGTTATTCTGTTTCAAGAACGTGCACATACACTCAGGAGTCAAGCGGGAGAAATCTGTTTTCCAGGTGGTAGGTGGGAGCAGACGGACGCATCCTACTGGGCGACAGCACAAAGAGAGACAAGCGAAGAATTACAGATTCCCATTGAATCCATTCATTATCTGGGGGCATTGGATAAGCTGGTCTCCCATGCCCAACTCATACTGTATCCGTTTGTCGGAATGCTGCAAAATGTAGGTGAAATTCATCCCAATCCTGCAGAAGTAGAGCGGATGATTCCGATTGAACTCGACGTTCTGCTTTCCCTGCAACCAAAAGAATTCAAAGTTGCAATGAAGCCAGAGCCAGGAGAAGATTACCCGTACCACCTCATCCCGAATGGAGAGAACTACGCCTGGCGACAAGCAAAGATTCCTCACTACTTCTATGAGTACGAGGGTGTGACGATCTGGGGACTGACCGCTAAAATTTTGCATCACTTCCTGGAAGTTATCCGCAAATAACATAACCGCTAGAAATGAAAAAAGACCTCTTAGGGTCTTTTTTGCTTTTTAAGGACAAATCCCTTATCTCTCCAAAGAATAAAAACAGTCGTTTACCAGCATGCCGTTGATTTCTGTGCTTTCGGGTACGATTTTATCCAGGGTCATTCCGGCCTTTTCCAATACACGGCGTGATGCGATATGCTCTTCAGAACAAACCGCCGTAAACTTTTTGAAACCAAACGTATCAACTGCATAATCAATCACCAGTTTGATGACTTCGGTAGCATAACCCTTGCCTTTGTACGCTTCTCGAATGATGAAGCCAATTTCCGCAGTGAGGTTTTCACGGTTCCGGGTACAAATGCTGATCAAACCAACTTCATTTCCAGAAGGAGTTTCGCGGATGATCCAGGTTAGCCAATGGGTAGATTCTAGACTCCACGGAGCGAGTTCCTTATCAAAGTTAAGGCGGATTGCTTCATCGCTCATCGTGGTTCCGATGTGTTTCATAAGTGTCGGGTTTGTGTAGATGGAGCGGATCAGTTCCCAATCAGATGAAGCAAGTTTTGTGAGTGTCAGGCGAGGGCTAAGGATTGGATTATTCATGGTATTCTCCTTTGGGGGAAGTGAGTTCAAAATTTTCCAATAATCTTCTTAGAGTTTAGCATGCCTATCAAGTGAGCTCAATTGTTCTGAGAAACTACTGTTCAGAGAAGATAAAGACATACATTCAAATAAAGTATTAAACCGAAAAAATTAGTAATTGATTGGAGTTATTGAACTAATTGAAGAAACCCCTACCTTTTTAATAAAGGGTAGGAGTTGGAGTGCAAGCAACTTCATCAATAAATCTGGGATCGATTCCGTAAAACACCCAATAAAATCCATTCCATCTATAACCCGAAATTTCACCGTACTCTACTCGTGTTGGATAAAACCAAAACCTATCCCCATTGATGAGCCAAACAAAAGTGTATTCGTACAAACAATCTACTATATAAGAACTAGATGGTTTAGGTGGGATAGACCTTGGAGGCGGTGATGTTGGTGCCTGTGATGGATACACCATTTCGTTTCACTCCTTCGTATGTTTTTCTTCAGTAGTCTATTCCGAAAAAAAAATTCGGACATATGAAGGAGTGTACAAAAACGCCTAAAGGCGTCCTCCTAGGTGTATTTTTGAGGATCAATCTCACCAGTCATCAGAAGGACATCAATTTCTTCTTTTGTTAATTCAACTGTGACTGTCTTTTCTGACATGTGAACAAACCTCCGATTACGATTTTTATTCTTTGATTATACGTTTGCACGTTAGAGTTAAACTATTAACGATCTCTGAAGTATAAAAAGAAAGGTAATAGAAAATGTCCCGAAAATTCGGGACATAGAAGTTCAACCTTATGTCGGCTT
Source organism: Brevibacillus nigriterrae (assembly GCF_049846925.1). Classification (NCBI taxonomy): domain Bacteria; kingdom Bacillati; phylum Bacillota; class Bacilli; order Caryophanales; family Paenibacillaceae; genus Brevibacillus; species Brevibacillus nigriterrae. Next base: position 88,343 of record NZ_JBNCMT010000008.1, on the reverse strand, counting down.
CACTACAGGCAGGCGTGGCTCTAAAGGTCTATTTCTTTCCTCTAGCATCGTTTGAGTATCATCAACAGGATCTTCTGCTGCAAAACTTACACCCGGCAGGATAAAAGTGAGAACTAGAACAGAGAATAAAATCTTTTTCATAATAATCACCTCCATTTGTTAAGTACATAGAGAAAATAACATTTATTCCCATAATGCTCTGTAGTGCATATTACAAAATAAAACCATATTTTTGCAGTCAGGGAGAAAGTGAATGAAAAGCAAAGGGGATCACCGCTTAATAAAAGAGAAATTCTGTTGATGGAAATACTTTAAAACAAAGCTCAAAACCTGCTTCTGTGACGAAATGCTGAGCCTTCTTTAGAAATTGCTCTGCTATCTCAGGAAGGTCATGAGCAAAGTAAATCATAAAACTAATGTTTCTACCTTTAGCTTGTGAATATGTTTCGAAAATTTCTCCACTTTCGACAAAAGCAAGATATGAGTTCAGTTTTTCTTGTAACAAATACAAGTGAAATAACTCATCTTCCCAATCCAAATGGTCTGAGATAGTCAAAATACAATTACCGGTTTGATTGTCTATACCTATTAAATCAATAACTCTGGTTTGCTCAATCGTCATTAGTTCTCACCTTTAGCAAAGCTTTAGTAGATTCCCATCAACATCAGCTTAACATAATATGACTTGTGATAAATTGACTTATTCAGCTAAAGGGAATCTATAGTTCAAAACGGTTGCCGTAGAAGCAACCGTTTTCCTGTTTCTCAACTATTAGGAAGTAATTTGGAATAAACATTTGATTTAGCACAGTTTCAATTTTGATAAATAGGCTATTTTGTTCCGAAGAAAAAGACAAATGAAAATACTAACCATCCCAGTGCAATAGAGCCCCACAAGACATCGGTTTCATATTTTTCACCTTATTATTGTTTTGAGAATGGTTGTAAAGTTAACGAAAAACCATATTGCAATAAATGGATTGAGATAAAGTGCTAAAAATGCGATGTATAAAAGAATTTTAATATTTATTCTATTGGCTATGGTTGTTGTAGGTTGTTCAACTAGTAAATCCGTTATAAAACCAGAAGATGTCGACAAAATAAAAATTGAGCTAAGAGATTTGGATGAAACTGATAAACAACTTGTTTATTCCTTAGTATTGAAAAACAACAGTTCTCATGTTATCAAACAAAATTCAGTTTACATGGGATACGAAGTTAAAATTGATAACGGAACAAAAGGAAGTAACTTTTTATTTAAAGCACAAGGAAATAAATTAGATATACAGCCCAACGAAGAAGTCGGATTAACTGTTCTTGTCCCCAAAGATGAATTGCCATCCCAAGAAAAGTTTTATAAAAATATACTTTCTTTTGAAATCAGTGGATTCTTGAACGAAGTTAAGCAAGAAAACAGTTTCGGCAAAGGGCAATCAATTAATATCAACAAATAATTATCTAGAATAAGTCGTGAATCAAGAAAGAGCAGGACTCAATCTCTCAGAGCCCAGCTTTTTCCACCTGCTTCAAATAATTTTGACAGTGAACAATAAACTCTGCGGCCACTGGTGAAACGTACTGATAGTCACGTACGACCAGCACAAGATCACGTGTTATGGCAGGTCGTAGGGGTACAGCCGTTACTTTTGGCAATACCTCCGGAATGTACAGTTCAGGCAGTATGGTGACTCCGACTCTTTCTTGCACCATGGAGAGGATCGTGGCCGGGTCCCTTACTTCGAAGGTGACATTCGGTGTAATCCCATGTTCTCGAAGTAGTTTTTGGATGCTGCAATCTTTAACCATGATAAAGCATTTACCCTTGAGTTGGTCGAAAGTGAGAAACGGTTCGTGCTTCAGCGGACTATCGTTTGAAACGAACACCTTCATTCGATCCTGAAGCAACGGAAACGCCTGTAGCTCTTTGTCAGGCATGGTAGTAAAGCCGACATCTACTACGGAGCCAGAGATCCAGTTGTGTATCTCTTCGTAGCTCCCCTCAAACAAGACAATCTCAATCTGAGGAAACAGCTTCCGAAACGAACCAATTAAACCAGGAAGCACCTTAGCGGAAACGCTAGGAATGGCGCCTATGCGAAGTGTTCCCGTTTCCAATCCCAAGGAAGCTAGTGATTCCTCTCTCATGCAAGAAGTAATATGCAAAATTTCTCGTGCGTGCTGAATCATCCTTTCACCGATGTAGGTCGTGGAGATGCCGCCCCTGCTACGGTGAAACAGCAAGATTCCCAATTCCTTCTCCAGACTGTTGACCATCTGCGACACCGCCGACTGGGTAAACCCCAAAAATTCTGCCGCTTTAGTAAAACTTTTGTGCTCCGATACTGCAATCAGGACTTGCAACTGCGTCAGTGTCATGTCTCCTCCTTAAACCATTAGAAAATACTAATTAATTACATAATAAAGCATAATTTTACTTACTGTATACTGCGCCGTATACTCTACCTTGCAAGCAGTGAATCAACAGGTAAAAGGGAGAGGAATATTTCATGCATCCTGAGTGGAAGAGAATCTGTAATGAATTTATCCATGCAACATCTTACGCTGTCGGCGATTTGGAAAAAGGTTGGGCTGCGAAGTACGACTTTTCCAAAGCTCCGCCTACGTATTTGCGATATGAAGACGCTATTGTGCATATCCCGTTGGGAAAACCGGACTTTCCAGCAACTCCGGATCTCTGGGAACTTCTGAAAAACCGCCGTACCAAGCGTAATTTCACCAATGAACCACTTTCTTTGAACGAATTAAACATACTGCTCTGGGGAACACAGGGAATCACTGCAAATATGGAGGGTTATCAGCTTCGGACAACGCCTTCCGCTGGAGCCCTGTACCCCATTGAAACCTACCTACTGGTGAATAACGTGGATGGGTTGGAAAAAGGTCTGTATCACCTAGATGTAGAGCGCTGGACCTTGGAAGGGTTAAAACTAGAGGACGTATCACAGGTCGCCTATCTGTTTACAGAGGAACAGGAGATGACTCGCCGTTCCGCTGTTAACTTTGTTTGGACTGCTGTGGTTGGACGTACAGAAGATAAGTACAAAGAACGGGCGTATCGGTACATATGGTGGGACGGGGGTCATGTCGCACAAAATCTTCACACTGTCGGGAACGGGTTGGGATTGGGAGTAGCCACCATCGGCCATTGGTTCGACAAAAACATGAACGAGTATCTGAATATTGACGGGACCAGTCATCTCTCGGTTTTGATGGCATCCGTCGGCAAAATAACCGGAAAAGGTTGGAAGCACGATAGACGACCTAGATAAGTAGCGTAAGGAGAAAATGATATTACTTACGCTAGTTGGACAACATTTGGCTTAAGTTAATCCTTAGCTATTTCCATTAGCTATAATTTATAAATTGATATTAGATTAGTTATTCAATTATTGGGAATCAATAGCTCATAGGAAGCCGGACAATCGGCTGCTTTTCTTCGCTTACGGGTAGTTAGTTTGAGTAGACCAAGATAAATTCATGCTAATATTAGGTAAATTGGGATGTTGGGGGACTAAGTATGAGAAAAATTACACTCGCCAATGGGCACACAGTAGAAGTGGAGTGCCTAAGTTGTGCAGTAACTGGTGGATTAGTTGAACCAACTGGGGGTGTAATTTACGAAGATGAGTATTTCCATACTCATCAGGATGTGGCTTATCCTATCCCCGGTTTGGTTATCTTAGCATCAAAGCGACATTTTTATTGTATGGATGAATTAAATGAGGAAGAATCCCACAGGTACATACAACTAATACGAAAAATTCGCGAGGCTCAAAGAGCAGAACTCGGAATTGAACACGTTTATTATTTTTACAATGAAGATACTTCACATCATTTTCATCTTTGGATGGTTCCACGGTATGACTGGATGAAGCAATTCGGTAAGTCGGTTGAGTCTTTAAGACCAATACTGCTCCATGCAAGAAACTCTATGAATGATGGTGAGAGTATAAAGTATGTAATTAATTGCATAGAGAGGTTGCGAAAAGCTTTGTTAAGCTAACGAGGATCGATAGCGCAATAACGTGATAAGTAGGCGGCCATCACACGCAATCCGAGGATGGCCGCTTTTTTTAAGACATATTTGCCAGAAGCTCTTCAAGACGATCCATGGTCTGTTCGGCACCTGGGACGGCATATGTTTTCACCTTATCGAATACAGCGGCAGTTTCTTCAAAAACTGTGCTATAAGTGAGTTTAGTCTTATTATCCAAGTCCTCAAAGATTGCTGTCGCCAGAAAATGGGGAAACACAGCATGTTTGATGACGATTCGCTCGGGTTTTACGATCTCGACAAAGATGTTGGTGTTGGGATAGTCTACGCCATCAGGACCGTGCATGATAAACTGCCATGTACCGCCCGGCTTCATATCAAACTTCTGAAAAGTCGATGTAAAACTTCGAGGTCCCCACCACTTCGACAGGTACTCCTCTTTCGTCCAAGCATCAAACACGAGATCGCGTGGAGCATCAATTACGCGGGTGATTACAATCTCGCGTTCACCTACTTGCGTTGCGATTTTGTTTGTTGCGTTGTTTTGGTTCATGTCCATCCCTCCAAAATGAATTTCATTTTGATATGTTACAAACCTAAATCACTAAGTATGCGAGGATGTTTGGAAGCTTGCGGCTGGCTTAGCTCCATCGATTTACAATCTCTCCCACTGATCATAACATATAACACAATTCAGTGTTTCATCAGACACTATTGAGAGTCAGGCGAGGACTGTTCAGAGAGGTTACAGTTATGGAGTTGTACTTCATGAGTATCAACGGTAAAATTGGATATGGTATTACTTTACAGCAACATCTTCATTTAAGGAGGTTATGTAATGGGAAAAGGTAATCCGGCAACGATAACAGTAGAAACGATCGTTCATTCCCCCGTTGAAAACGTGTGGAAATATTGGACGGAACCGAAGCATATCATGCAATGGAATAATGCCTCCGATGACTGGCACACACCATATGCCGAGAATGATCTGAGGGTCGGTGGTAAATTCGTCTCCAGAATGGAAGCCAAAGACGGCAGCTTTGGATTTGACTTTGGCGGAGTATACGACGAGGTGAGCATTTACGAGAGAATCTCTTATTCGATCGCCGACGGTAGAAAAGTGAAGATTGATTTTATTCGCCAAGATAACGACACAAAAATCATCGAATCATTCGAAGCTGAAGAGACCAACGCCATCGAGATGCAGCAAGCAGGATGGCAAGCGATTTTAAATAATTTCAAAAAATATGCAGAAACTGCGAAAGAAGAATAAGAAACTTTCGCAGCCTTACAAAGCGCATGCCGATATCGGCATGCGCTTTGCAATGTACGCCAAGCAGGGCATACGTGATTTAGAATAGATGAAAGCATCGTCGAATGAGAGAGCAACATTCCGAAATCCACCTTGTGATACGATTTACATGAATTTCAAACAAGGAGATGAGGGAATGAGTAGGTTGAAAGGTAAAATTGCTTTAGTAACAGGGGCAAGCCGAGGGATCGGTCGAGGTATAGCGTTACGTCTGGCACATGAGGGCGCGTTAGTCGCAGTCCACTATGGAAGAAGACAAAATGAAGCTGAGGAAGTCGTTCATGAGATTAAGCATAGTGGAGGAGCCGCATTCACAATTGGTACTGACTTGCGTACGCTAAACGGCATTCGCGATTTATATACTGCATTGGATGAAGCTCTACAGAAACGGACAGGGGATAATCGTTTTGATATTCTTGTGAACAATGCTGGAATTGGGCAAATTTTGACCTTGGAGGATGCTACAGAAGAATCTTTTGACGAGGTCATGAACATTAATGTCAAAGCACCGCTTTTTGTTATCCAACATGCTTTGCCACGCTTAAAAGATGAGGGCCGGATCATCAATATCTCGTCGTTTGTTACACGTGCGGCCTCGCCAAGTGTTTTCACCTACAGCATATCGAAGGGAGCAATTAACACACTTACACTTGCCTTGGCCAAGCAACTCGGAAGCCGTAACATTACGGTAAACGCTATCCTGCCAGGCATTATAAACACGGAGATGAATGCAGGTACATTGCAAAATCCCGATGGACAGAAGTACGCTGCAGGACTTTCCACCTTCAACAGATGGGGAGAACCTGAAGATGTGGCGGGAATTGCGGCTTTTCTTGCCTCGCCGGATAGTAGGTGGGTAACCGGTCAGTTGATTGATGCAAGTGGTGGATCGAAACTGTAGTTTAACGGGTTCAAAAATCTAGCATTAGAGCTAGGCTTTTGAACCCTTTTTTAGAAGACTGCCCAAAAATGCAACGACCGCATACAAACTTCCAAATATCATCCACGCATCAATGTTTGCTATGAAAGTTTCTCAGTTGGGTGTCGTGTAGAGCAAAGGCAAGAAAAATGAAATAACAGATCTGAGATACTTTTTGCGAAAGAAAAAAAGAACAAACTATAAAGCAAGCTTAGTCATTTTGAATAGCATAAAAAAGTAGTAAAAATTATTGGTACCCCCTGAAAAAATACGATTAAGGATGAAGTTGTTGACCGATGTGTGTAATGATTCCATCCATGCTTTTAGCGTTTTTTTCTTTACGATACTCTGTAAGAGCTTGCTCTCCCTTGGTAGTAGCCCATTTTTGCAGTGAATTGCGCTCCCCCTCAAATGAGTAGAAAGGTACACTATAACCACAAGAGGTTTTCACTGCATGCAAGTTCACGTAAATAATTTGGCGTGTGCCAGGAAGAAGAGAAAATTGTTTAGAGATACTTTCCCATTCCGGCATCTCTGGTAAGATAGATCGGCCCTTTCCATAAAGTCGCAAGATCATTGGCGGACCTTCGAAAGCAATAAACATGAGGGTGATTCTATCATTTTCAAGAATATGTGCGCTTGTTTCATTCCCACTGCCGGTAAGGTCCAAATAGGCAACTTCTGTCGTCGAGAAAATGCGGAACACATCATATCCCTTTGGAGAAATATTGATGTGACCTTCCTTATCAAGTGGAGCGGACCCAACAAAAAATATTCGTTGCTTAGTAATAAATTCTTCATGTTCAGGCAGCAAAGAAGGAAAAAGCTTACCCATCATAAATCACCTCTTCTGTAGCTTATTGATTGATGTGTTATCTAATGACCAACGGGGTGTGATTGATCTGCGAAGAATGTAAAAAAACCAAAAATGCTAAAAAAAATAACAGAGACGATTAGTACGTACCTTAACCAACTAGGTTGAACTGACTTCAATAGGAGGATCCAAGTCCACACGAGTACAATTACAAATAATATGATATCACTGGATTCTATAAAGTTGGACATTTCTGTTCACTCCTTTTGAATGTAGAGACGCATTTGGCAGAGATTGGTTACACGCAATGGAGAGATTAAAAGTTAGTAAAACACAGTAAATTTGTGTTTTGACTGGCTTTTTTCTGTAGATAGGCGAAAAAACAATCTAAAAAATGATGAAGGGAAATTGTGGATAATAAACATTTTTTTGTGAACTGAACTACTGAATTAACTCCCTAATCGCTGTTATTCTTCATTTACGTCAAAAACTTCAGGTGGAAAAAATGAAGAAATTGGAATCAGGAGCACTTAGGAGGTATTCAGGGTGAGTCAGCACCAAATTGACATTGCCATCGTGGGATTGGGATGTATTCTCCCGGATGCATGTTCACCAACACAATTCTGGGAAAACAATATCAACGGACATACGGCATTACGGCCACTCGATATTCATAACCGATGGGACTGGAACATGTTTTACAGCAAAGACAAAAATGAGGCGGATAAGTCTTACACCATAACAGCAGGAGCGATCAAGAATTATGAATTTGACTGGAAACGATTCCGCATTCCGCCATCCGAAGTAAAAACAAGCAACCCGATGCAGTTCATGATCCTCGATGCGGGAACACAGGCATTGGAGAAGCTCAAGGTTTTGCCGAAACAACGGACGGGGATCTACATTGGATCGAATGGCTCCAGTTGGCAAAAAGATACCTGCATCCAAATTCATAAGGATGCCATGCTTCACGCTTTGACGACGAGTTCTGGATTTCAGTCTTTACCCGTAGATTTGCAAGAACGAGTCATTGAATCGATTGAAGAGAAATTGAATCGAAATTTGCGTTCAGCAGCCGATGAAAACATTATTGTGCAGTCTCTGGCAAGTGTAGCTTGTGGACGGATTGCTCAATACTTCGATATCAGAGGTCCGCATGTCTCGATTGATGCCGGCTATTCATCCTCGCTTGCAGCTCTGGACGTTGGCGTTCGATCTTTGGTGGAGGGAAGTGTAGATGTTGCCCTTGTCGGTGGAGCCAGCGAGATTCTCACACCACTCAATTTGATTGCTTTTGCCAAATTGGGGAGCCTCTCACAATCAATTCTTCGTTCATTTGACGCTGCTGCCGATGGAACGCTTCTCGGTGAAGGAACAGCCATGTTTGCCTTAAAACGATTAGAAGATGCGATACGAGACGACGAACAAATCTACGCTGTCATTAAAGGAATCGGCAGTTCCTCTGACGGCAGCGGGAAGTCTATGGTGGCGCCCGATCATGTCGGCCAATCACTCGCAATGAAACGTGCGTATGAGGAAGCAGGAATCGATCCAAAAACGATCAGCTATATTGAGTGTCATGCCACAGGGACACAAGTCGGAGATGTCAGTGAAATTAAGGCATTAGCCAGTTTTCATCAACAACCAGCATCCTGTCAAATTGCGCTTGGATCAGTAAAAGCAAACATTGGACATTTGGGAGCTGCAGCAGGAGCAGCAGGACTTTTGCGAGCCGTATTGACCCTTCATCAACGTCAAATTCCACCACAAATCCACTTTGATACGCCGAATCCACTGATGAACTTACAAGAAACACCCTTTATGATTCCAACTAAACCGATAAACCTGGCAGCACATGACAAGGCAACCGCAAGTCGTGCAGCAGTAAGTTCATTTGGATTTGGTGGAACGAATTATCATGCGGTCTTGGAAGCCTATTCTCAGGAGTATGCGATTAGTAAGGCTCATCGGTACACAACAGATGACAACGAGCCTATTGCAATTATTGGAATGTCGGGTATGTTTCCTGACGCAAAAGATGAGCACGCCTTTTGGTCAAATCTGTTGCAAGGGAAGGATTCCATCATCGATATTCCAATCGAACGATTTGATTCCAGCTACTATTACGACGATTCCAAAACAAACCCGAAGAAAACGTATTCCACGAAGGGTGGATTCCTATCCCTTGAAGATCACAATCCTTTCAAATGGAAAATCCCGCCGAAGTCGGCAGCTTCGATCGATCAATCTCATTATCTTGCATTGATTTCGGCGGAGCATGCGCTTCAGGATGCCGGTTATGATCCAGAAAACTGGAACCGGGAGAAAGTTTCTGTGATGGTTGGATTTTTGCCTTATCAAAACAAAAAACTTGCGGCAGATATACGAGTGAATTATCAGGAAGTTCACGATGTGATATCGGATGCGCTCAATGAGATGGCATATGCAACACCAACCACTGTACGAAAAGCGATTCTTGATGAAGCTAAACAGCAATTTCTATCCAAACTTCCTGAAATAACAGAAGATACACTGCAAGGCTATCTGGGTGGGCTTACTGCTGGACGAATCACCAAGCACTTTGATTTTAAAGGAAGCCAACTAACGACTGATTCTGCTTGCTGTTCGACACACTCATCTTTCCTGGTCGGAGTTCAATCGCTTCGCCACAAGAAAAGCGATGTTGTCTTGGTAGGTGGCATTAACGCGGATATGACTCCTGAGTTTTATGTAGGTGGATGTGGAATTCAAGCATTATCAGCCGAGCGCATTCGGCCGTTCGATGCTCATGCCGATGGTTTTGTCCCTGGTGAAGGAGTTGGATTCTTTGTTCTTCGCCGCTTGTCAGACGCAGTTCGAGATGGTCAAAAGATTCATGCACTGATTCGTTCTGTCGCCAGTACATCAGATGGCAAAAGCGGGTCCATCCTCGCCCCGTCACTCGATGGGGAATCCAGTGCAATGATTCAAGCTTTGCAGCAGGCAGGAATTAGCCCTGACCAAGTAGATTACGTAGAGTGCCATGGAACTGGCACGACGATGGGCGATGCAGTTGAAGTAGAAGCGATCGAAAGGGCATACGGCGCCAATCGGATCAGACCCGTGCGAATCGGTTCTGTGAAATCAAATATTGGGCACCTGTTGGCTGCGGCTGCGGTACCTGCTGTGATCAAGACAGTGTTTGCACTGCGAGAAGGAATCATTCCGCCATCAATCAATGTGGAAATTCTAAATCCGAAAATCGAGGGCACGAACGGAAGCATCAAGGTTGTCACTCAATGTGAAGAGTGGCAGACCTCTGACGGCCAACCTCGTAGAGCAGGTGTAAGCGGCTTTGGATTAGGTGGGGCAAACAGTCACATGATTCTGGAGGAATATCGCCCTGCTCAATCTGTGATAGAGAGTGACTCAAGTAAACAACAACTGCCTGATAGGTTGCCAATTGCAACAGTTGAGGGAGCCTGTATTGGTGAGTGTGTGGATCAAATGCTCTCACTTGCAAAAGACATAGAAAAGGTATCGGACGAAAGCTATTTCACTAGACTCAAGGAAATGCAAGATGCCATCAATCTGGATAAGTGTGATGGTTACCGTGTAGCCATCGTTGCTAATCATCCGCAGGAATTGGCACGCAAGGCGAAGCTCCTTGCGACAGCGATCTCCAAGGGGATCAGCCCTGATTTTCTACGACAACAGGGTGTATTCACAGGGAAAGTTGACCCGCATGCAAAAGTAGGGGTGGTTTTTCCAGGGCAGGGTGTTCAATATCCCAACATGATCAGAGACGTCATGAAACGGTTCCCTGTAGTTGCAGAATTCATGAAAGAGGTTGACGAAAAATACCGAGCTTTAAGTGGCAAATCGCTGACAGCAACCTTTTTCACCGATTCACCAGAACAATTCCAGCAAACGGATGAAGATATTCATTGCGCCGTGTTTGCCGTAAATTGTGCCATTTTTACCCTATTGCGATCTTACGGTCTGAATTTCGATACAGCCATCGGTCAAAGTGCGGGAGAATTAGCTGCGTTGGTCGCTGTAGAAGCACTGTCGCTTCAAGATGCGCTGAAAGCAGTACGTGAGCGGACGATGTCTGTACTTTCCTTGCAAACGGCAGACCCAGGCAAAATGATGACCATTTATTGTTCGGCTGAAAAAGCCAGGAAGTATTTCAGAGAAGTGGACGGTTATTGTGAAATATCCGCAGATAACAGTCCGAAGATGTGCATTGTCTCAGGAGAAACAACAACTGTACAGGAACTACGTCGAATCTATCAAAAAAATGGGATTCAGGCAGATTTACTTCCCGTATCTCATGGATATCATTCGATGATGATTTCCCATGCTCGCAAACAGTACCGACTAACGCTTGATGCATGTAAATTTAATCAACCGAAATACAATCTGATTTCAACCATTACTGGAAACGATCTGCGAAATTTGCCTGTGCAAGACTATCCAATGCTCTTGGAAAGCCAGTTTGTGGAACCCGTTCGGCTTAGGCAAGCGGTTGGAACTGCTTATGAAAGTGGTGTCAGTCTCTTTGTAGAATGCGGGCCAAAGTGGGCCGTTAGCTCTTTCATTGCCGAAACATTGGAAGGAAAAGATTTCTTTGTGCAAGCATCACTGCATCCCAAAATTGGAGAAATTGAGCAAGTCTATCGAGTCCTTGCGTTTCTGTTCGTACACGGAAAAGGACAATTAACCCCAATAAAATCACAAGAGAAGAGAGTAGGAGAAGAAATGAAACTTGTAAATGAAATGAATAAAGAGATAGCAACTGCTGATTTGTTATTTTTGAAATCGCTGAGAGATATGATCGATGCATTCTTGCAGACAAAATCCCTAGAGAATATGGAAACACCTGTAAGACAAATTGTGGAAACACTGCAGCAGGTTCAAGTTCCCGTACCGAATCAAGTACCAGTATCAAATCATCATGCAGAACCAGTAGTCATGCAGAACCAAATCCATCAGCCAAAACCAGTCGCTGTTCCTGAGCCAACCCAACAACCGCAGCCTCAACTTCGTGATGAGAACAGTATCCGTGAAGAGGTAACCAAAGTATTGCTTTCTCTGATGGTGCAACGTACTGGGTATCCAGAAGATATGCTTGACCTCGATTTGGATATGGAAGCCGATCTTGGGATCGATACCGTAAAGCAAGTTGCAATATTGGCAGATGCGAGACAACACTTTGGGTTGGAGCAGGAGGAAGGCTTCCGAGTTCGAGATTATCATACGTTGGGCAAAGTCATCAGCTACTTTACAAAACGTATGGTGGAAGTTCAGTCTGGAGCGAAACAACCAGCTTTTTTCAGATAAAGCCCCCTACGCTCCTGGCCGGATTGGATGAATGGGTTGTTATGTCTCTACCTGTAGACAATCGTTTTTGCTTCGATATGGCAGAAACGATTCGATATATGGATCAACAAGTCAACCGGGATCATCTGCCTTTGGAAAAAGAGTATAGCGGGGCATCAGTGAATCACCCGTTCGTCTTGGAATGGATTGAACCTGATGGTACCCAAAATTGGCTGGCAAAAGTCAAATACACCGGAAGTACGGTTGCACCGCTCAGTGAACGTTTTCAAAATATATCGGAAGCTGTTTGTTTTGTGGCAGCTTCTGTCTGGATGGAACAGTACGGGCGAACAACGAGTGTAAGCAGTATTCAACAGATCGAGTGTTTGTGTGATTGGGATGAAATAGATGAGTTTTTCGTACTCTTCGAACGCTTATCAGCTACACACAATCAATATCGTGGTGATGCGATTCTCCATGCCCGAGATGGGCGGTTGCTTGCTCGTTGGGAAGACATAAGAGGCGAACGATTCTTTAATTAAAGCAGGATCAGGGAAAGAAGGTACAAAAGTGAGTGTTCAAAGTAGAATCGGCATTGTCGGTATGGCTTGTAAAGTACCTGGTGCAAGTACGTTGCAGGAGTTCTGGGAGTTGGTTTCTACCGGCAGGGATGAGCTCGAACCTATTCCAACAGAACGATTTGATACAGAGCTTTACCGAACATGCTGGGATATCGAGGTAAAAGGGCAACTACGTGGTGGTTTTGTTGAGGTTCCCAAAATCAATTTTCGAGAGTTGCCCATTCCCCCGGATCAGATAAGGCATATGCATCCAATGGAAAAGGTGGGGCTTTGTATCATGCACGAAGCCCTGCAAGAAGCTGGCATTATGATTGGATCGAGGCTTGCTTCACAAGGAAGAATTTATGTGGCCTCCAACACCCTTGGTCCGTCACCAGACACCGATCATGGGCCAAGAATCAGGCAAGGAGAGTTTAGCCGCATTTTGGAGAATGTATTGAACCGATCTCATGCGGATAAAACGAATGAAATCTGTGAAAAAGTATCGTCTATACATGAAGCAATGACGCCGCCCATTCTTCCTGACACCATGACTACTTCAGCAAGTATTGTTGCAGGAAGAATTGCCAACCTGTATGACATGCAGGGAGGACATCTTGCCATCGATGCCGGGATTTGCAGTTCACTGGCAGCAATCGAAGAAGCAGTTCTCGCACTGCAACAAAAATCTTGTGAATTTGCATTGGTTGCGGGTCTATCCCCACTAATAACAGCAGCTACGATACTGGATTATGTCGGTGAAGCCACCTTTGCCAAACAAATTCCTTCCTTAGGGGAGGGAGGGGTGGCACTCGTACTCATGCGAGAAGACGACATCGGTGAGCGAAGAGTATATGGATTTATCGACGGAATCGCTTCTGCGATGATACCAGACCTCACCAACGAACAACATATTACAAATGCCACAGTATTTGCAGCCACACAAGCATTGCAGCAAGCTGGGACAAATGCTACTCAAGTGAAGATGATCGAAACCAGAAATGCTGGTCTGAACTTTTGGGAAAAAGCTGAATTACAAGGGCTTTCCCATGTATATCGAACAAATCGATCAGAAGCAGCAATCCCAGTAACATCCGTTGTCCCGCATATTGGATTTTTACAGGCAGCATCAGGAATGATTGCCCTTGTCAAAGCACTTCTCACATTTCAGAACGGATCAGGTGAATCAGGCTTTCATGCAATCAGTGACGTTGGGATCGCTCCGCTTGCCTTTCATGCCATATTGAGTAATTCACCAAAAAGAAAGATTCCCACTTCAGCCTCTTTCTCTGAACCAATAGCCATTGTCGGTATGGGAGCAATCGTCCCAGGCGCAAAAGACAGCAGCACTTTTTGGAAGCACACGAAATTGGGTTATCGAAGCATTGGCGATATGCCGAAGTGGAAGTGGAGTTATGACGAGGTAATCGGCACGAGTGAAAAACTCCGCTCCTATGCTCCGTCGAAACTGGCAGGAGTAGTACAGGTACCTGAATACGATCCTGAAGCATGGGGACTTTGCCGAGAGGAAGTCAAACGGTTGGATGGAGGAGTGATTTTCTCCATCCTGAGCAGTGTAGAGGCGGCAGAACAAGCAGGTCTTATCAAATCAAATGGCAGCAAAAGACGAATCAGCGTCATTAGCGGGCAATTGCCTGTTCGTGAAGTTGAGATTACCAGAAACAAGCTGACGTTTTTCACAGATTATATCAAGCGAGTTCGAAGTGTTCTTGTGCAGCAAAATCTATCGAATCAAGAAATCTTTGCGATCGTTGATGGTCTATTAACCCAGTTCAAACAGGAAAACAGGCTTGATTACGATTTTCTGTTAGCAAGTTCAGGTATTACCAATGCACACTATACGGCAAAAGCACTCGGTCTTGAAGGGCAAATCCTTTCAGTAGATGCTGCATGTGCTTCTTCCCTTGCAGCAGTTGAAATGGGTATCCGACGATTGCGTGCGAATCAGGCAGAAGCAGTAATAGTTGGAGGCGTCGCCCATCATCTGGTGCCTGAATACAATCTCTCTCTGGGTATTTTAGGAGCGCTCTCAACGAACGGAGTTCCTCCCTTCCATCAGGATTCCAACGGATTCGTCCCTTCGGAAGGTGCGGGAGCCGTTGTACTCAAACGATTGTCGGATGCTGTTCGGGATCAAGACCAGATTTATGCTGTCGTTCGAGGGATCGGTTGTTCCAGCGATGGGAAGGGAACGTCAGTGCTTGCGCCTAGTACGAAAGGGCAGGTACGTGCCATCGAGAAGGCTTTATGGCAGGCAGATATCAGACCAGATGAACTTGATCATGTAGAAGCTCACGGCACGGGAACTCGTGTTGGCGATGATACGGAAATCCAAACCTATCAAACGGTCTTTGGTCAACGGCATGCATATACCCCGTATTCCATCGGTGCGGTCAAATCTCAAATCGGCCACCTCAGCTCTGCCGCAGGAATGGTTGGCTTAATCAAAACCGCATTTTCACTACATGAAAAAATTATTCCTCCAAGCAATACAGATGCTCGATCAAAACGATTACTTCCCAATCTCGCAACGGAATCAAGAATTTGGAGCAGTCCGCAAGACCGAATACGAAGATCTGGTGTGAGCTCATTTGGGATGGGTGGAATTAACTATTTTCTTGTGATGGAGGAATGGCAGGAAAATAACAAAGAGTTGCCAGCTCTATTAACCCAACCCTTGCTTCGTCCTCTACATCATCAGCGATCAGATCGGTTTACCGTGGAGTTAATCCCCGTATCGTTACCAAAGAGAAAGGCATTGTTTCCTTTGCGTGGAAAACGACTCCTGCTTATTCAGGATTCAACCGATAAATGGATTTCCTGTAAAAGTGCGTTGGAAGAGCGTGGAGCCACAGTTTTGACGATACACCAAGCTTTGGAAATTACTGAAGATGTATTTACTGCGAACCTCCAGAAGTGGGAACAAAAAAATGGTGAATTAGCTGGAGTCATTGATCTTCGTATGCTTGAAGAAAGACCCGGGATTGTCGGGTTTTCGGCTGAGCAAGTTGCCAGTGAGATTGATCGGGCAAGTGATTTCACCTATATGATTCTGCGGTATTTTTATGATCGCTTCGAACAGGCAGAACCCTTATCGACCTGCTACATTGCTGTTACTTGTCTGGGAGGAAATCTCGGACTAACCGATTGCGACGAAGGGAATGTCCTGGGTGCGTTCACGCAAGGATTATTAAAATCACTCAAACATGAACTTCCTGCTGTTTTGGCAAAAATCATAGATTTCCCTGCACATGAATCAACAGACAACGTATTATCACTTGTTGTGCAAGAAATCGAGGACGGTAATGAGAGAGTTGAAGTAGCATATACTGACAGACGCTTCGTTGTTCATCATAAAAACGCCAACTTTCACGAGCAAACTCCATTGGCTCGCAAGATTCAAAAGGGAGACGTCTATCTTTTCTCAGGCGGCGGTCGAGGGGTTGTGTTAGAGTGCGCAACTGCTTTATCCCTTTTGGGAGCAAAGGTCATTGTCTGTGGACGGACACAAATACAGGATCCGACAGCCCCATGGCTGGAATTGACTCAGATCGAATTTGCAGCTTTTGAACGAGAACAAATGGTAAAGCAGCGTCAGACAGACCCGTCTATGAACCTTGCGCAATTCAGGAAAACATTCAGTCGGATGGCGAATGAACGAGAGCTCTATCAGAATTTGCGCAAAATGAAAGAAATGGGCATCTCTTATGAGGTTTGTGATATTACGAATGCCAGCCAAGTAAAAGGTTTAATCAATCAGATCATGCAGAAGCATGGTCGATTGGATGGAATTATTCATGGGGCTATGGTGGAGTGGTCAACAATTATCCCCAAAAAGACCAAGGAAATGATTACAAACACGGTAAACACAAAGGTAATTGGGTTGTGCAATTTACTGGAGGCAACCGAAGATATTCCGTTGCGTTCAATTGTTTGCTTTGGTTCAGGTGCAGGTCGATTTGGTAATAAAGGTCAGTCAGATTATAGTGCTGCCAATGCCTTGATGTCAGCGCTGTTGGTTGCGAAATGCAGACAAAGAAAACATCCCGTCCATCATGTAACTCTTAACTGGACAGCATGGGAGTCAGTCGGGGCAGCCGTTTCTGACACGGCAATTACGTACGTATTGAAAGAAAATGGGGTGCCGTTTACCACACCAGAAGAAGGGGTACATTGGTTCATCAGCGAGTTGACTGTTGGGCGGGACAAAGAATGCCTGAATGTTCGGGAAGACTTCCTGAGAAAATGGCCATTTGAGGGAGCAGAAGCAGATGGAAAAGAAGAGCGTTCTCTGCCATTTCGAGATAATGGTATTCCGGTCAGCGCTGGCGATTGGCCGCTTATCGACCGATTGGTTGAAAAAACTCCGGAGAAGGTAGTGGTTGAACGTACGGTCGCTGGTCAAAAGGATCGTTATTTGGAGCAGCACTGTCTTGACCAAATTCCGATACTCCCCATGGTCTGCTATCTGGAACTACTCGCAGAAACCGCTGCTATTGCTTCCCCAGGGTGGTCGCTTCAACAGATTCAGGATTTTGAAGTCATTCACGCGGCGAAATTGTTTGACGCACGACCAGTCGTTCTTCGAGCAGAAGCCGATGTGATAGAAACCAACGAGAATACGAGGAAACTATACGTTAAAGCACTTACTGATGTGAAAGCCAAAGGAAGAATTCTGCAAAAAGATCGAGTGAACGCCCAAGCGAACTTTGTCTTTACCAAACAGCAGCCAAACCTTAGCAAAAGGCAATTTCCTGTGGTTGAGGGTGCTTCCTACTCTAGCATTAATTACAGCGTGCGTCGTGATTCCTTGCAAATTGGGCCGCTCTTTTGCCGGGGCAGTGAGTACAAGATGAACGAGAACGAATGTATGGCTGTCGCTGCACCGCCAAACAATCGCAAGCTGTTTTCCTTTACCAGTGACCCTCATTTTCAGGTCGATCCGTTCCTGGTCGATATCGCTATGCAAATTCCCTCAAGCATGGATTCCTTTCATACAGCACAGGTAAGCTTGCCTATCTCCATCGGAACGGTACTGCTTGGTAGAAAAAGAGGTGCTGAAGAACAGGTGAAAGTTTACGGTAAGATTATGCATCAAGAAGGTACAGACATCACCTTTGATATTTTTGTCAGTGGAGAAAATGGGGATACGATTATGGAACTGAAAAGCTTCCTTTCGAGAAGGATCGACCGATGAGTACGGATTATTCACTTGCTTATTGTCAGGTGGTGCAAATAATAGATGCTTATCGATACCTGACAGAACAAGAGTTGGCATTGCTCGGGAATAAAGCAACGCAAAAAAGAATGGATGATTTCGTTGCTGGGAGAATCGCCGCAAAACAGGCGATCCGCACGTATTTGTCGCTTGCAGATCATGTTGTGCCATCCATTTTTCGGAATGAAATGGGAGAAGAAGCAGGGAAGCCTTTTGTTCATTTGGATGAAGGGGCAGCACTCAGTCTGCCCTCTGATTCCTCATTACACGTATCAATAACCCATGCAGATCAAAAGGCATATGCCGCAGTTTCGCGAATCCGAATCGGAATCGATAATGTCACGATTGAACCATACAGCAATGCCTTTATTGCGGAAGTATTTCATAAAGAAGAACTGTACAGATGGGCAGAGTGGCTTGGGGTTGAGCATACTCATCCTCTTGCTATTTGCTCTGGATTCGCTGCAAAAGAAGCTTTTCTCAAATGGATGGGTGTCGGATTACGTCAGGCACTCCCTATGCTACAAATTATTCCGTTAAGACATCGACAACCAGATCAAAAAATTGGTTTCTTCCAACAGCAATTTCAGGCAGTATGTCGTATCACTAAGGATAACAGTGGACAGTCAAAACAATGGATTTTGGATGGTTATTTTTCCATAGAATCAGGGCAGGTTATCATCATGTTACTGGGAGAGTGACACTTTTTGGAAAGCGTATCAGGGATTGAACTTCTCGTTCGCCAACTTGAAGCAGAAGGTGTGGAATACGTGTTTGGCATTCCGGGAGGTCCTCTAATGCCGCTGTATGAAGCGCTTTTTGCACGTAATCGGATTCAGCCGATTCTCACGAAGCACGAAGAAGGGGCAGCATTCATGGCGGACGGCTATGCTCGTGTTAGAGGTTCTCTTGGTGTGTGCTGTGCGACAACAGGCCCGGGAGCAACCAATGCGCTGACGGGTATTGCCTGTTCGTATAGTGATTCGACACCTGTGATGCTATTGACGGCACAGGTAGCAACAGCAGCATTTGGTAAAGGTGCTTTGCAGGAAAGTACGGCGCAAGGAGTAGACATTGTCTCAATCTACTCACCTGTGACCAAATTTTCTGCCATGATCCCTTCTGCCGAGAAAACGGGCGAAATGACACGCAGAGCCTTGCGCACGGCTTTATCTGGTCGTCCTGGGCCTGTTCATATCAATATTCCGGCAGACATTGCCAAAAAGTCGGTACCACTCGAGATTCTACCACCCAATCGATATCGAGGTAGCCGTCCGACAATTGCACTGTCAGAGGTTGCGGAGGCAGTCAATTGGATTCTTAACGCTAAACATCCAGTAATTCTTGCGGGTCATGGTATTGAATGTTCTGGTGCTTGGGAAGAGTTGAAGCGGTTTGCTGAAATGACGAATATCCCAGTGGCAACTACACCTAAAGGAAAAGGTGTATTCCCTGAAAATCACAGACTCTCCCTGGGTGTTTTTGGCTTTGCTGGGCATCAGAGGGCAATGAATTATCTTTTATCAGATGAAGTGGATGTACTGATCGTCATTGGTAGCAGTCTTGGTGACTGGCAGACGAACTCTTGGGACCCACGTTTGCAGCCGAGCAAAGCACTTATTCAAATTGATATTGATCCTCTGGAAATCGGCAAGAACTACCCTGTAGAAATAGGGATTGTTGCCGACGCTCGTGAAACACTTCTATCGCTTACTACTTTCATCCAGTCGTCAGCGAAAACGATGATCAGCAGCTTTGAGGCAAAATTTGACGATGAGGAATTACTGGATACTCAGCCATCGACCGGTAAGAGATTGCACCCTGCTGAACTCATGGTATTGATGCAAGATGTCTTGCCTGAGGATACAATCCTGTTCGTAGACAATGGCAGTTGCATCAACTGGGGGATTCACTGCTATCAGGCGAAACGACCGGGGTCATTTCAGATTGGCTTAGGAATGGCCTCAATGGGTCACGCCGTTGCAGCAGCCATCGGAGGCAAACTCGCTGCCCCTGATCGGCCCGTTGTTGCTCTCGTAGGCGATGGTGCTTTCGCCATGAACGGTATGGAAATCCATACAGCAGCCGAATACAACATTCCTGTCATCTGGATTGTGCTTAACAATGCAGGACATGGCCTGGTTCATCTGGGAGAGCGCTATCAGTTCGGAAGCAAGTTCGATATTTCCAGTTTTCGCAAACCTGTTGATTTTTGCAAACTGGCTGAAAGCCTGGGTGTAAAAGCATTCCATGCAGAAACGGCCAACATGTTTGCAAAAGCTCTACGGGAAGCACTCGCGTCCAATGAGCCTTGTGTGATCGATGCCCAAGTCGATATTGATGTTCTTCCTCCAGGCATGAAAAGTCGGTTTGCGATGTTAGATAAGTCGTACACAGGTGAGCATCTGTTTACTCCGCTCGGTTAGGAGGTTTTCTTTGTTATGCATCAAGCAATCGGTTTGTTAGGGTACGGGTATGCACTTCCCGATAGTGTCCGTAAAAATGACGATCCTATTTTCAGCCAGATTCGTACCTCAGCAAATTCACAGGGAGTATCCGAGCATACGCTTTTTACGGGAGTGAGAGAACGCAGAGTGCTGCAGCAAGGAGAGTCATTATCTGATCTGATGGTAGCTGCTGCACAAGAGGCGCTTATCAATGCTGGCATCAAGCTTGATGAGATTGATAGACTGTACGGTTATGGCTCTGTCTCTGAATTTATCACTCCCAATGTTCTCTATAAAGTACACCGTGATTTGGGACTTCTCCCGTCTACACTGGTAGTGCCGATTCACAGTGATTTCAGTAATTTTCCACTCAGTCTGATCCAAGCGTGGGAAGCGATACTAGCAGGTCATTGTCGCTATGCACTGATTGTGACGGGGGGTAATTTTAGTCGGCATGGTGATTACACTGCCGGACATTCGTTAAGTTTAGGGGATGGGGCTGGTGCAGCAGTTGTTGGTCCCGAGGCACCTTTTGTGATGCAGGATTTTATCAGTGAAACGTGGAGCAACGAGTACGGCTATATGACCATCCAGAATCGCCAGACTGTGCACAACGGTATCCGAGCAGTAGTGGTTGACGAACAAAACCGTCCGATTCCGACATTCGGTATCGATCAGGAAGAGGGGGTACACTCTTTTTTGACTACGGGAATGGACGCACCACCCCGGATGATCAAGCAGCTTTTGGAACGAAATGGTATTACAGGCAATCAAATTACTATGATCAGCCATCAGGCAAGCCGCAAACTGATTGATCATTGGACTGAATTGATCAAACCCAAAGCTTATTTTGATACGTTAGCCGATTTGGGAAACATGGCTCTTGCTTCTGTCTCCGTCACATTGGCTCATTTCCACGAAAAAGTGGAGACGGACTACCTGCTGTTGCATTCATTAGGACTTGGCTTTCATCACACGGCAGTTCTCTTTAGGCGCAATTCGCAACATAGAAATAGGTAGAAGACCGATTAGCTAATTATCGGTCTTTCCGTGTGCAAGTAAAGTTGTCATAATATAGGAGAAAGAACTAGAGGGTGAGGGGTAGTATGAGTACGTATACAGTGAAAGAGTCGAAGGAGATCGAAGCAGAGCCACAATTCATTTACAATCTGTTACGCAACTATGTAGATGGGCATCCAAAAATTTTACCTCCCAAATATTTTGATTCATTAGAGATCGAACAGGGAGGATATGGAGAAGGTACAGTCATCAAAGTTCAAACAAAAGCGTTGGGCTTAAAGCAACAAATGCGGTTGACTGTTACTGAACCAGTGCCAGGCGAAGTGTTACAGGAAGAAGATGCTGATCTGGGGCTCGTCACTCACTTTCATGTCATTCCGCTCGTCGCCAATAAAACCAGTGTTACCATACAAACAACATGGAAGCAAAAAAACGGGCTCATGGGAAGTATCGAAAAATGGTTTATTCAACGGATTGCCAAGCAAATGTACCAGGAAGAACTGGAAATGATTAATAACTACTGCTCAGAAAATAGAAAGATAAACTAATATAGTGCCACTGGTGACGAAAAGAGAGGCCTAACCTATCGAAAAGGTTAGGCTCTTGTTATTTCAACTGCATTTCTTATATCATCTGCATATCGCAGCTTCTGTAAAAAGATAAGTCTCGCCGACAGAAATACTCCTGCCACTAATAGTCCGGCTGTTAATCCAATCCAATAGCTTGTAGCCCCTATATTTGTGTAATGGGCCAAAAGATAACCGACGGGCAAGCAGATGAGCCAGTAGGCGATCAGCGTGATGATGAATGGCATGTTCACATCCTTATAGCCCCTTAATGCTGCAAGGGCAGTTGCCTGGATGGCATCGGCAATCATAAAAAAGAGCGCATAGATGAGAAAGTCGCCAGCCATGGTAATAACAGCAGGTTCGTTTGAATAAAAACTCGCAACATCATAACGGAAAAATACCACAAGCAAGCCAGCCACAAGCGCAATGACAACAGAGAGTTGAATTCCAAGCCAACTGTAAGCTTTAGCATCTTTATATCTGCCTGCTCCCACTTCAAAACCGACTAAAACGGTTTGTGCCATGGAAATGCTTAACGGAATCATGTACAGAAACGAGACAATATTCAACGCCGTCTGATAGGACGCAATGGTGGTAATGTTAAATTTGCTAATTAAAATCGTCACAACAGCAAACATGCTCGTTTCAAAAAAGATGGAAAGTCCCATTGGAACACCAATTTTGAGAATCTCCTTGCACTTTTCTCCGGAAAACGTTTTAAAATTTTCGAGTTGGAAAAATTCCGAGAAAGGCTGTCGAGTAATGATAATAAATGCCGTCAAACCAGCAATTACAAAGTAGGTAACGGATGTGGCATAGCCTGCTCCAGCCCCGCCAAGCTCAGGGAATCCCCAATATCCGAAGATCAGCACATAGTTTAAAAAGAAGTTGATCGGTAAAGCAGACAGCAAAATGTACATAACGATTCTTGTTTTACCCAGTGCATAGATAAACGAACGCAACACGTTGAAAATAAAAAGGGGAATGATTCCAAAGCTTAATCCGACGAGATAGTCGTGAGCGGTATGATGTACACTCTCTGGCAATTTCATGGCTGTCAAAACCGGATTTAGCAAGAAAAAACCTAAGACGATGACCAGCGAGGCAATCATAATGGCGAGATAGATTCCATGTGACAGAATCGAAGAAACTTCCTTTCCGTTTTTCTCGCCAAAACGTTGGGCAGCGATGGGTGAGACGGCTAGTAAAATTCCGCTCAAGCCGGTAAAAATCGGATTCCAAATCGATGAGCCAATCGCAACACCAGCAAGATCTGAAGAATTGTACTTACCTGACAGTATCGTATTGAAAAATACCATGGAAAACATGCCGAGCTGTGTGATTAATATCGGCACGATCATCCATAATATTTGTTTTATCTTTTCGCTGATGGTATAGGTTTGGTACATAGGAGTACTCCTTTAACTTAATAATCTAATCATTATAACAAAAAGGAGACGAAACAAAAGATAAAGAATAATCAAAAATCACATGAAATAGTTTGAAACATTGAACTTCTACACTACAATTGGAGTATAAAAAAACGTAGTGTAATCGAGAAATCAGCAAATGGCTGTCATTGTTATTCAGGAGGTTAACAAATTGTTTGAGAACGTAACTAATCATCCCGATCCTAACTGCAACAGTAATCATAACCAATTAAGTGCAGACTGTGAGAAGTGCTTTGGTTTGTGCTGTGTCGCTCTACCATTCGCAGCATCGGCAGATTTTGCTATTGATAAAGCTTCGGGAATACCCTGTTCCAATCTGCAACAGGACTTTCGCTGCAAAATTCACCCTACCCTCAGACAAAAAGGCTTTAAAGGCTGTACGGTTTTTGACTGCTTTGGGGCCGGGCAAAAAGTCTCCCAAGACACGTTCGAAGGCATGGATTGGCGCAAGAGTCCGGAAATTGCAAAGAAAATGTACAATGTGTTCCCGATCATGCACCAACTCCATGAGATGCTCTGGTATCTGACCGAAGCACTGACACTGGATGCGACTAGGCCCATACATAAAGAGCTTACCCTTCTACTTAACGAGACAGAACAGCTTTCTCACCAGAGTCCCGAAGCATTGCTGGCTCTGGACGTTTCTTCTCAACGAGCAAAAGTAAATGTTCTGCTGTTACAAACAGGCGATCTGGTGTGGACAAAAGTAAGTAAAGAGCAGAGTCTCAAAAACAAAAAGAGAGTCGATCATCGTAGAGCGGATCTGATGGGGGCAAATCTAAGGGGAAAGGATCTTCGAGGTGCAAACTTTCGAGGAGCTTTTCTGATTGCCGCTGACCTGAGAGATGCCAATTTGAGTGGGGCAGATATGATCGGTGCGGATTTACGTGATGCCAATCTAAGCGGAGCAGATCTTGGAACGAGCATTTTTCTTACACAAGCGCAGATTAACTCAGCAAAGGGCGATTCACAAACAAATCTACCTCATATGCTTTCTCGCCCTCCGCACTGGTCTTAGTACAAACGAGACGAAGGATGAGAGTTGTGCATGTTAAAAAATTGTAGAGAAAATCAAGAAATGAAGAATATTCTAATTGTCGGCGGCAGTGGAATGCTGCGAGGAACATGTCTTTCTCTGAATCAATTGGGGTATTTCGTTACTGTTATTGGAAGGGAACGAAGCAAACTAGAAAATTTGCAGAGAGCTTGTGTGAATCCAGAGAGAATGAGCCTTTTTGCAGTAGATTATCGAAAGACAACCGCCTTTCAAGAAATACTTCAACATCTGCAAGAAACCACCCCTTTATCAGCGATGATCTTATGGATTCGTACTGATGCAGTAGAAACACTTCACATGTGCTTGGAGGTTGGCGTAGATACCCTTCATATACGTGGAATAGCTGGCTACAAAGAGCCATGGATAGAAGAAAAATGGATGAATACCTATCGCCGGGTGGTGTTAGGTTACAAAAGGGAAAAAGGCTCATCCCGCTGGTTAACGAATGCAGAAATTGCCGAGGGAGTTCAACAGGCCTACCTTAGCAAACAAAACTTGACTTATATCGGTGAAGTGGAGCCTTACGATCAAAAGCCACAATAATCCTTAAAACAATCTCGCTAATAAGTATAGTAGGTGATTTTTTCCAATTGGAGAAAATCACCTTTTTTGTTTTTGGATCGCCTCGTCAATGTGGCGGAGTGCACGAAGATAGCTCATCTCAGTAATCGTTTCTTTTTCATAAAGCCAATGAATATAGTTGCGAAAAGAAAGCAGGTCGACCCATGCTTCTTTTGACTGAGGATTATCGTCTGAAACTTCTCCTGTAATTTCGCCTTCTTTTACAGCTTTCGCCAGTTCTTTGGGATGCATTCCGATCTTATATGCAATCTGGTAAATTGCAATCTTCATTCCTTTCACCTCTCTGTACTTTTTACCATGATCTGCAGTGATGATCAAGTTTTGAAGTAGCTCATTATCTCACCTTTGTTCACGGACACGGTGCGGTGATGTGAGTTTACGGTATGGTAGGAGCTGGTGAGCTATCCTTTGTGACTCTTCGACATAATGACACTACGAACAAGAAGCTACCCAATAAGGATAGCTTCTTCTATTATAGTGGCGGTTACATGATAAATGAGCGAAGAACGATGTGAAGCAGGAACCTAATCCTAAGAAAATGATGGATAGGATAACGAAATCAGCACTCATACCGCCAATCCCAACGAGCCAAGAAGGAAGAAACCCTCTAGTTATACCCTGTTTGATAAGTTCAATATTCACAGGACCAATGGAAATGGCTAAAGAAATGCCAAACACGATATATTGAAAGAACATTGTACTTTAAATTCTCCTTATCTATTAATTCTCTTCTTAAGAGGATGATATGATACAACTAGTTATAAGTAAAATCAAAAGACCTGATTATTATATTTAGATCATCAGAATTTCACGTATGTCTTGTTCCGTTAACGTGGACAATGCTTCTTGACCTGGTTGAATGACTTCCTCAATCAGGTTTTTCTTTCTTTGCTGAAGTTCAATCATCTTTTCTTCCACGGTACCTTGTGTGACAAGTCGGATCACCTGAACGACGTTTTTTTGTCCGATGCGGTGGGCACGGTCGGCAGCTTGCTGTTCTACAGCCGGATTCCACCAGAGGTCATAGAGGATCACGGTATCGGCTCCCGTCAAGTTCAAGCCTGTACCTCCAGCCTTTAAAGAAACGAGGAACAGGTCACGCTCGCCGTCGTTAAATCGATTGCATAATTCCACTCGCTCGGAGGCAGGTGTCTGTCCGTCCAGATAGAAAAACGGAATCCCTAAATATCCCAGTTCCTTGCCAATCATGCCCAACATCTCGGTAAATTGGGAGAAAATCAGCATTCGCTTGCCTGCGCTCCGGCAATCATCCACAATCTCCAGAAGCTGTTCGAATTTGGCTGAACTTCCCCTGTATTCTTCGACGAACAGAGAGGGATGACAGCATAACTGGCGGAGACGGGTTAAACCAGCAAGAATTTTGATTTTGTTTTTATCGAATGTTTCCTTATCCAGATGCTTGAGTGTTTCCTCTCGAAGTTTAGCAAGATAGGCAGCATACAGTTTCTTTTGCTCCGGTAACAGTTCAGATGCTTGGATCGACTCAATTTTTTCAGGCAGCTCCGTTAGTACATCTGTTTTCAACCTGCGAAGCAGAAAGGGACGTGACCGTTTGGCTACGATTTCACGAGGCAATTCATTAAATTGTCTTCGATTCGGGAACAAATCTGGAAAGACCGCATCATATATGGACCACAATTCTTCGAGCCTGTTCTCCACCGGAGTACCCGTTAAGGCAAAACGGTAGGTTGCTTGAATTTCTTTCACTACCTGCGCGGTCTGGGTATGGTGGTTTTTGAAAACTTGCGCTTCATCCAGGATCAATGTGTGGAAGAAGTGCTCTTGGTACATCTGAATATCTCTGCGCAAAAGTGGGTAAGACGTGATGATCACATCGACCTCGGCTGCTGCATTCAAGAGCGTATTACGTTCTGTCCTGGTACCATCGATAATCATGGAACGAATTTCTGGAGCGAACTTGTTTATTTCATTTCGCCAATTATATAGAAGAGAGGCGGGAGAAACGATAATCGCTGGCTGTTTTTGCTCCCTGATCTCAGACAATACAGAAACGATAAAAGCGATACTTTGCAACGTCTTTCCAAGTCCCATATCATCAGCAAGAATTCCACCGAAATGGTAGTGGGCAAGCGTCTTAAGCCATTGGTAGCCATATTTCTGGTAGTCTCTTAAAATTGGTTCCAATTTCTCGGGTACTGGGAAATCCAGATGATCCGGATTCCGCATATTTTCGAGTAGCTGGCGGAAGGATTTGCCTAGCTTAATGGAGTTTCTCGTTTGCTCGGTATGGATCAAGCGAAGTCCGCGAGCAACAGGAATACGGATTTCTCTGCCTTCCACGTTATCCGAGTCGATGCCGATTTCATCCATGAAATTATGAATATCCTGGAACTCGCTGCTTTCAAGTGGCAATAAAGCACCATTGGGTAAACGGTAATACCTGCGTTTTTCTTCGAGCGACTTCAAGATTTTGCGGATATCTGATTCCCGGATTCCATCCATTTGAAATTGTAGTTCCAGCCAGTTCATTCGATCATTTAGACTGACACTTACCTTTGGTGGAGTATGTCCGGTGTGAAGGCGCTCCTTTACTGCAGAGGTAGCATAAACCTTAACCATCTTTTCCAATTGGGGGACGATGTGGTAAAGGAAATCATATTCGGCTTCCTCGTCACTTAGATAGTAGCCGCCTTCTGTTTTAGTAAACGAACTTTGCTCCATCAGTTCCATGATCTTTCGTTCCTGATCTCCATCTCGCATGAGAATCCGGTCGGTACTGCGTTTCACATTGCTTTCATCCAAAGGGTTAATGATTATATCACCGTACTGAAACTCCAATCCGGCTAATAAACGATCCCTTATCCGATCCAAATACAGATTTGCCTTCAATTGTGTTTGCAAAATGCGATTCGAAACTGCCTGGGCAATCTGTACACGCCCCAGTTTCATCAGGCCAGGAACTACTTTTTCCATGAACGGTTCCATCTGTTCTTGGGTTATTTGAATCTGGTGCTTTTTTGAGCTTTCCAATATCTGTTTCAGTTCCGTAAGACGCTTGCATTGATCGACGGGAAGAGAAAAAATCTTTCCTTCATAATGAGCTATGCTGTACGGCTCCAGGATGGCAAGCTCATCCAGACCGTGAACCTCCAACTGATAACCTTTTTTGTCCGCTTGATCGAATTGAAATTGTAGTGGAATCGGTTCGTCGGCTAAGTGAATCCCATGATAGGATTTGTCTCCAATTACAAGCTGTACAGAAGGAGCATTCGTGAGTAATGGCAATAGTGCCGGCCATGTAGAAGGGGGCACAAGAAGGGCCCGATCTTCGTTTGATCGACTGACAGAAGTGGAATAGCTGTTCGACGTCTCCAGATACATCCGTTCGTTCTGGCAAATATGGATTAATTGACGGATAACTTGATCATTTTCCTGATGGAAGCTGTGAAGCTCAGGATCATAGGTAAAATGCTTGGAAAACACATACGTTTTTTTCCGTTCGACATGATCAAGAAATTCCCTGATCTTTTGAACGACATATATCCGTTTTGGCCCTACCTTGAGTTCAATGCCAAACAACTGTTTTTTATAACCGAGAGTGATCAGTTTGCAAATAATTTCTACCTCAAGCGGTGAACGCGTATCGAAGTAACGTCGTGTACCACTGGGTGGCTGCGGACTAACATGGAATAAACTAAGCAATCGACTGGTCAGTTCGGCATCATTCGTCGGATAGGAGGGTTTGGGGGAAGTCGGACGAAAAGACAAACCATCCTCATTCTGAATCTCCTTGATACTAAACAAAACCGCAGCGATATGCTGGCAGAAGTAGTTGTACGAACCAAGGGAGGGGCACGTGCACTCTGCCCCAACATCACCATTCTCATCCAGATCGATCGTTACCTGGTGGATACTAATCCCTTTGACGGTTGCTTCGAAATGAGATGTTTCGGGATCGCAGAGCGTAAAAGTCACTTTTCGCGAACGAAAATAAGCTTCGCCTTTTTTGTAGGAAGCTTCACCGCATAGCATTTTAATGACCTTGTGGGTCAACTGAAAGCTCATTTCTCTGATCCTTTCTTTGGACAAATTGGACTAACTCAGAAAATTATTACGCTTGAAAGCCTCTCATAATATGAGTCAGCAGCGCTTTGTCCAAATGCAGCTCACGCTTGTTCACTTTCTTCAACAGATTTCGTGTGTTGTCGCTGGTGAATGTGATGCTGCGGTTCAAGTATTTTTTGAAGACACTCATTGCGTGGTGAAAGGACTTCTCTTGCTCGGTTAATTGTTGCTCCGAATCAAGCGGTACTGTTTCCAGATTGGGAAAATCCAGAACTTCCTTCATACATTCAATGATCAGCATTTGGGTAGGTGGTGCAGGATTCGTTATGTTATAAATCTTGTTCTTTTCTGCGTGAGTTAATGCTGTTGTCAGGACAAATGATACATAATCAACTGGAACAAGGTTAGTCGTTTCATGTACATCAGCTACAATCCGGCACTGCTTGGCTTCCCAATCTTTTGCCCGGGAAACTCTTCTTTTCAATACACTGAGACCTTTCAGGAACCCGTACATACCAAAGTTCGTCTCTGCTTGTCCTGTTTGAGAGTCTCCGATGATTATCGATGGTCGCAAAATGACAACATCCATTTTACCCTGATAGGACAAAACGAGATGTTCTGCCAGACATTTGCTCTCTTCATAGTGATTGACGAACGGACGGTCTGGATTGTACAGTTCTTCTTTCCCTTCCAAAGTATCACCTAACGTATAGGCAGTGCTGACGTATAAAAAGCGGGGACAACCGATTGCGTGAGAAAATGCAAGCGTGTGTTTGGTTCCTTCTACGTTTACTTTAAACGTATGGGTTTTCTGATTGTCATCAAAAGAAAGAAAAGCAGCCAGATGATAGACAGCGTCAATTTGCTGGTTCAACTGACGGACTGATTCTTCGGAGATTCCTAAACCTTCTTCTGAAACGTCGCCTAATAGTATGGAGATGTTGTTTTGTTCGTTTGGAGTAAACAAATCCAAGTATTGAGTTGCCCTCTGTTCATTACGAACCAGTACAAACAAGCGATGGCCTTCGTTTAGCAATTCTTGTGAAAGCCGTTTTCCGAGAAACCCGGTCGCACCTGTTATTAGTACATTCATTTTGACTGACCGCCTTTGTTCATTCTAGTTTCTATTAAAAGGGATTTTTACCCAGTAGTTCTTGTATAATGGAAATGCTAAGTGAAAATTAGACCATTAGTTGATTATACGACAAGGAGTGTCTGAAAAACTATGAGTTATCTTGACACTTTTATACAAGTTGCACCCGACTGTCCTGTAACCAGCAGCGTCATTCCCGCAGCCCGCAATGAAAAAAAGCCAATGCACGTCATTCAATACGAATTGCTCGCCCAGCATCCATATGAATATACACACGAAGATTTGTTGTTTGAGGTGCATATTCGCCGCAAGGAATTTTCCCGTGAAGATTTAGCCAACCGTGGAGAAGAGATTCGAGCCGAGCTGTTTCAGAAGAAGCATCCTTGCCTTAGAGCTTCGTCGCTTCCCAAAAAGTATGGGTGGGGAGTTCACTACAACTCTGAGGGTAAAATTGCTCTTTATGGAATGGAAACGGACGAATACAAGAAGTTTGTTGAAGGAGTACAAGACGGTAACACTCAGTTGTTGTATGCGTTAAAAAGCAAACGAGGATAAGATCGATGGATGAAGGTGAGTATGGAATGAAAACGCCGAAAATCGTTGTAACAGCCGGAGCAATTATCAGAGATGCAGAGGGGCGTGTATTGCTGCAGAAAAGATCTGACGATGGCAAATGGGGCTTTCCGGGAGGAGCACTGGAGCCAGGAGAAACGATTGAACAGGCCATGCTCCGAGAGGTATGGGAAGAAACAGGCTTAACTCTGCAAGACTATCGTTTTTACACTGTATATAGTGGGCCGCGCATGAATTATATTTATCCAGACGGCAATCATGTTACGTTTATCATGTTTATCTTTGAAGCTACTTTTGATTTTACCGGGTTACTCGAAGGGAGTACGCTTCCTTTTCAAGATCAAAATAACGAATCGCTTTGTTTGCGCTTGTTTCATTTGGAAGAAATTACTCCTGATATGATTACAGAGGCCAATATACCAGTTTTAATAGATTTACAGCAAAACAATTGTACGCTACTGCGTTCCTAGCTAGGAGGATGTATGAGTAGATATACATTTATTGCTTCAGATAACCAATTACCAGAGATTGATCAAAGCGGATTTATCAAACGAAAAGTGAAAGATATCAAAAAGATGACTCCCCTTCCAAGGGGACCGGTCGATTGGGATGAATTGGACGACGAGGCAGACGTTCTCTATGCTGAAAGCGAATCTGATCTTGGTGGCTTGCAAGTTTCATTGTGCAACAACACGCCATACGACTTGGAACACTATATCCAGAAAAATTATGTATACTGGCTCGGAGGCAATTTTCAATCGAAATGTGTACAGCAATTACTGGATTATCTTCAGGCAAATGTCTCTAAGGAAGATAAGGTAGAGTTGTGGTCCATCTGGTTTGGAGATGGGATTCAAAAAATAAAGCGCAAAATGATTCCGCTGGAGGCAATCACGGGGAATGATTTGGAGTTACTCGGAAATATAGATTGTTGTATTTCAATTGCAGGTTGACTTTTTCAAAAAAGAAGACAGAAAGACTAAGCATTACTGCCTAGTCTAAAGTAATTCTAGTTTTTTGATGATTTCTAAGTACATCCGCAAGCCCATAGACCACCCTGTTTTACGCAACATTGAGAATTAACTGCTGAAGCACTTGGAATTACACTGAAAAGGCTACCAATGACAACAGACAAAATGATTAACTTTTTCACGAATTTCACCTCCTTTTCTATAAGGAGAAAATAACATATATTCCCAAATGAGTATGTAGTGCAGTTCACAGAATGAAAATATGAGTTAATCGAACTGATTTCACCGTTTGGTTTTAATAAAGAACGCTTAGTGGAGGAATTTAGTCAGATAAAATGGGAATTTGATGCATCATTTATCCCAAATCACTTTAGTGATGAATATAGCAATATAGTTGAAGAACTATTTTTCTATAAAAAATGGGAGAAGGGGTTATTTTTAGCTCGCAAAGTTGCTTGGATAGATGAACCGTAGTTTTATTCAAAAGGGAATTAAGACGATGTGAAATGAAATAAGATCTATTTTGGGAATAGGTGAATACATACTCTATAAACTGTAAAGTTCTTAGGCGAAGTGGGAACAGGAATGCGAGAAATGAGGTATATTAATGAAATTCCCAATTCATTTATTTAAAGAATCTACAGACGATTTAAAGATCGTTTATGAGTACACAAATTTTGAAAAATTACCAAATGGATATCTCCGAATATCAAAAGACAGGGAATGCGTTTTTGATAATAATATTCCTAATATTAAAAACGGTGTTGAGTTTGGTCTAGAGGTTGAAGCACAGCTATTGCCTCTGGTAATAAGTAGAGACCTTCCGACATATTTTACGATGTTAGTAGATCAGCCCTTTGAAAGTGCATTTATTTGCAAAGCGAACATATATGAAAATACTCAATTGTTCGCCTATTCTCTTGAAGGTCCTGAATTAGGACGTGTCCAACTTGGACTTAATACAGATGGAAGTATTGATTCGATAACTCATTTGAAAATCTATAATAACGAAGTTGAAAATACCGTTGATAAATATTTGCGAAATAAGAAGGGCTTGGTTTTTGATGAGTTAATTGTAGTAAATGAAAACTTCGAAGAAATGAAAAAGAGAGTGCTTAATAAGATTTCTAATCAAGATCTTACTTTAGAGGATATTCCAACTCCTTATGATAACTGGAATAATATAAACAAATTTGCTCTGACATTCTTTCCTAAGGGTGGTATTCAAGAAGCTATAAATATAAAAGAGAAATTAAGGAATGCATTTAGTAATAAGGTAAGTTTAACATCCTTTTCTTTTAATGATCTTAGAACTCATTTGTTTGGGGAACAAAGAGGTAGCAACCATAGGGGTGATTCTCCATCAAAGCAAAATATGGTTCTAGTTTACGAAATTATTAAAGCAATTCGTGAAAAGGTACAACTCGGTCATAAAGAATAAGTGAAGTTTCATCCAAGTAGACCTTACAATAGTGGCTGGATATATACAATCATTGCTAGATGTAATCTTACTTTAGGTAATGAATGTCAAAGTGTCTTCGAGAAATGGATAAAGAAAATAAAGAAAGAATACGATCCCTTCAATGAAATGAGTTCTCATATTGAGTATGTATATTTGTAGGAAAACAATATTTTGTCGAGAGTTGTACAGCAATATAGTTCAAAAGAAGAATAAGGTATATCAAATTTCCTCAATAGTTAGAAAAACAAAGGCAATAAATGAACAACAACACCCAGGATAAAGAGAATAAGAAGTATTTGGTGCACTTTCTCTTTAAGATTATAGAAATAAATTTGTGCAATCGTACGAACAAACCAAAATAATGCCATTCCTAGCAATAACGCTTGACCAATTCTTGTAGAGATGACTTCACCAGAATAGAAGAAGTAAATACAACCTACGAGTAGAAAAATGAAAGTCAGGCAAATGTTCAGTGTTTGCATAACGGCTCGATTAACTGCTGACACATGTTTTAGCTGCTCATTCCATTTTAGTAAACGCCAAAAGAAAAGGTGAAATAATCCAAAGGCGAAGTTAAAAACAGCTGCAGCTTTAATCACCAACATCGCTATCAACCCCTTAATTTTGTAGCTCTGCTCTAAATGGAGGATATCAATAACATGAAGAAATTCACAGTTATATTTTTACTATTTATTATTTGCCTTACCGTAGGTTGCAGTACCAAGATGTCCAGCTCTCCTTCTGAAAGCATACCGCTGTCATCATCGTTGACTACAGACCCTTCTTCTATTACGTCAACCAGTTTAAAAACGTCAAATAATAATTCAGTTATCTTTTTATATGATTTCATCTTCTGAACTCTATGTGAGAGATAATGGAAAGCCGTATTTTGGACACAACGTTTTCGTAGATGGTACTTATTCTCTTCAGAAATGAAGAATACGAATTTCAGAGGAAGTGATATGGTATGAGTTATGATCTTCATATTACCAAAGCAGATCATTGGATTTTTAGCGACAAAAATCCGATTACCGAAGAAGAGTTAGAAAAAGTAGCTGATCTTTTAGAGACTTACAGGGGTATTCCTTTTCTGTATCAAGATGGCAGAATCACTTTATGCCGTGCAGATGAAAGGGTAATCGGTCTTATGATTGATATAGCTAATAGATTAGATGCGCGAGTACAAGGGGATGAAGGCGAATACTACAACAATGACGATAATAAATATCCACATCCACCAGATTATCTGCGAGAAGATTTAGGTGAACCTGAAATAGAAATCCCTGAAGAAAAACAACGATTTGTTGAAACTCTCCAAATCAATGATGAGATCTATCACCGTAAATATGGAAAAGGGCAAATTATTGAGGTATTGGGCGAAGGTTTGGACACAGAACTCAAAGTAATGTTTCTAGAAGGGCAAAGACCAAAAAGGTTACTTGCTTATTTCGCACCAATTGAACCATATAAACAAGTATAGAATGGCATTCTAACGAAATCGCCAATTTGAGAGGGATGTAGAGGTGGCATGATGAGAGATAGAGATAGTACTTCATTACCAACGTATTTAGTAGGAGTCTGGTCGTCATGCGTTTTTTACTATGATGCTTTTGAAGACTTGCTTCTAACTTTTGATGAGAATGAAAACGGGTTTTATGCTTATTTAAGACCTTGGTATTCTGATATTACCTTATTTCATTGGAAGGTTATGGAGAATAATGTGATTTCTATTGTTGGGCAAAAAAATTATGTGGTGGATGAAAAAAGAAATTCCATTGAAGAGAATATTGTAACGAAGAGTTTCAAGGTAAATATTAAGAATATTGGTACGGGTACGGATTTATCTGGATCCATTATCGATATTTTTGAATTGGAAAGCCCTCTGTTTAATTGGATGACTTCTGATAAATTTGGTCGTATTGAAAAAGACTTACATACTAACTCCATACATCGAGCAATAAAATGTGGTGATCTTAAAAGTTTAATGTCAGAGTAGATCTTGTTGTTATTGATATGATCAGCTTTGCCGTTTTGGAAAAAGTGAATAAACAAACTGAATCAATCGGGTTCATTTTTGATGAGAATCAACAGATTTCAGGTTTTGTTAAGACAGGTTTTGCGCCGAATGAGATTCATGAACAGGTGGCCAAGCTCTTTTATGAGTTAAAACCATTGATGAAAAAGCTATCTTACCAATTGAAGATTGGATAAAGAATGTAGAGTATTTAATCCATCTTGCAACGTTGTGGGCTTGGTTACATTCGTCTGAGATGAAACCTACAAAGATCAAAAGAAATAAATGCATTGCTTTTGGATGGGTAGTAGCACGAGGATATCATGGATTTGGTGGTGGTATTATTAACCAAACTCATCGTCGCGCTCAAACAGCCATTGATATGTTAGAAGAGACTGAAAGTGGAGCAAGTCCACTAAGAAGTTTAGAAATTCTATACGGATTATATGATTTTTGTGGTTTGAATGAGAAGTAAAAAGAGGGGATAGCCATGAAAGGGTTAGATGAACTTGTTTATGATGATTCTGCATTGAAAATAATTACTCAGTGGATTTTTGAATCAAATAATAAAAATGATGCAGTTATTCTTCCTCCTACTAAAGAGTTTGGTGAAAAAGAATTAATGGAACTTCAAGTCACTACCAAATCTACCCTGGGCGCTATTGCCTACTACACTGGAGGAATTTTACTCCAACATGGTTGGCTCCGTATTTTGGGGTCAGGCCATGAAAAGTTACCGAGAACAATTACATCATGGAGTAAAGAGTGTGAGGTTAAACAAGCCTTGCTAGTAGCCGATGATGTAGTTGGAGGTTTTTTTGCTTTAAATGGGGGATTTATTGAAGAAGGAATTGGTCAAATTTTTTACTTTGCCCCTGACAGCTTAGAATGGGAAGGTCTTGAGATGGGGTATACAGACTTTCTAAATTGGGCTTGCACCGGGGATGTAAATAAATTTTATGAAACGATGAGGTGGAGTGGCTGGGAGAGCTACGTTGCCAATATGAATGGAGATCAAGCTATCTCGATATATCCACCTCTATTTTCAAAAGAAGCACAATCAGCGATAGAAAAATGTTCAAAGAAACCTGTCCCAATCAAAGAGATTTGGGGTATAAATAATCAATTTAGAAAGCGATTTAAATTGGAACTCTAAAGATTGAGAGTAAAATGACAATGATTCTATTAAAACATGTAATGATAAGGTTTGGTTCATCGATAATCGCATTTATGGTCTATACAATCCTATTATCTTTATTTTTTTCATCTGGATTGGCTGAATTTTTTAGAGCATTTGTGTTTTACTTTGTTTTTGGCTTTTTTGTTGGATATAAAGGTGTTGTAATTTTACCATTCTTATCATTATTTTTAGATATTCCTATAGATAACATACTTTCAAGAACTAAGTTTCCTGGTTTTATTATTTTGTTCGTAAAAACTATTCTATATTTTATTTGTGGAGCTTTGATTGCATTTTTTGTATATGGAAATGAAAGCTTTTTGATTGCATCTGGGGCTATAGTATCTACACTCTTTCTCATAATTTTTACGGTTTTATGGAAATTAAATAAGGATTAAAGAAAGGTGCAGAGAAAGCTAGTTAAAACTGCAAAAATATTCAGATTCACTGGAATCCCAAAACAAGGAGAACGCTATGGAAGAAAAAGTTAGAAAACCAATAACCTATTTTGTTGCAATCAAGGTCAGCTTTCGATTATATGCCTTGTATTTGCTGATTAATGGACTACTGTCCGCTCTTTTTTTGATTCCTTTTGTATTTATGGAAGACAACTTTTTTATTATCTTAAAAAAAGCTGATGAAATGTTTATAGGTATACTTGATTTACTGATGGGAATAGCACTATTAATGTTTACAAATAAGTTTACCAGTAGAGTAGTAGATGACATGGATAGAGAGTTTACTCTTGAAATGGATGAAGTACCATATATTGTCCAGTGTGTATTAAAATTAATTCTTATTGTTTTTCTCATTACATCTGCTATTGATGTCCTTGGTTCTATAGGGTTTGTGGTGTTTTTACAACTAACAGAAATGGAATGGCCAAGTTCCAATATTTATAGTCTTGCCGTATTTTCAGTGGTATCTTTCATTTTTACCTTATTGGTATGGATGAATACGAAGAGAATCGTTCGAATGATTATTCGATAAGCTATAGATATGATAGAGGATATAATGCGAGAAAATAATACCTTAAACATAGGAGGTATAAAAATGTTCAAGTTTTTCGCAAACAAGAATAAGAAACAAGATAGCTACTCACTCGAAGAGCAGATCCTTACTCTCAAACAACTCGGTTTTACTTTTAACGTCGAAGATAATCAGTTAATAGACTCATTACTAGATCAAATTGAAAGAGATGAATTTGAAGAAGACCCTTTTTACGATGCTTCTAACTATTAGTGGCGCTGAACTTTTTGATGAAGACGATAAGGAAATTCGTTTATCAAATGATATATGGAGTTTTGATACTGAATGTGTAGAAGATGAAAAAATTTATGAACATATCGTAGTTCAGTTTACTCAACTGTCCAAAGGCAAATTTGTTATAACCAAAGCAGAAAGTGATGTTGACTTTGATAATGAGCTAGCAAAGATATCATTCGAATATAACGGAATAAATTATAATTGGGACATCGTGTTCGCTGATGACTGGGCAGATTTTGACCTGCTACGAAAGTTAGGAAATTTGGCTAATTCAAATATGGATTCAAAACAATATTACTATTTTCATGATGGGCAACAGCTAACCTTAATCTGCTGTGATCTTGAATCCATAAAAAAGCTAAATAATTTGGTGAAAAATCCTTATACTTTACTATGCTAGTATACACGTGTGTGCTTGAATATCTCGGTGCCATAGAGCCATTGAGTGAATGAGTGAGAACCACCTTGTTACTGAAATAGAGCCACGATGTTAATCGTGAAAAGTTACGTCAAGAGAAAAAGAAAGAGAGTACCTCATCGTGGCACTCTCTCGGGAATACTTGAAGCCTTAGCTCAAGTATTCCTTTTTTTTTATCGTCCAAAGGAATCGTGGAAAGATCCATGTTCACGTCTCAATGATTTAAAATATTGTCCTCCAATACGGTGAACTTATCGCCGTATTCTTTGATAATATGGCGCTCTCCCCAGTTGCAAAGCGCATCCAGAATCGGCTTGAGACTCCATCCGTATTCGCTCAGCTCGTATTCGACCTTGGGAGGCACTTGATGATACGTAATCCGGTTGACGATCCCGTCCGCCTCCAGTTCCCGCAGTTGCTGGGTTAGCATCTTTTGCGTAATGCTGGGCATAATACGCTTGAGATCACTAGTCCGCTTCTTTCCACGCGTCAAGTGACAGAGAATCACGCACTTCCACTTTCCTCCGATGACTTCCAAGGTCGCTTCCACCGAAATATTATACTTCTTATTTGTTCCTATACTCATGCGAAGCCCTCCAATTGATATAGGCACTTTTTAGTACCTATCGTACTTTGAAGTGCGTACTAGCTAAAAATGCTTGATCATCTCATAATAGCATGTATCGGCCGATGATTACCACGAATAGAGGGGAGAAAACATGCAATTGGATCAAAAACGGAGTATACTCGCGCTTCTGGCTCTGGCCATCAGCGCCTATGCGATCGGAACTACCGAGTTTATCAGCGTGGGGCTGCTGCCCCTGATCGCCGAAAACCTTCATATATCTGTCACAACGGCAGGACTGACCGTGACACTGTATGCGCTCGGTGTCACCTTCGGGGCTCCCGTGCTGACCTCACTCACCACAGGAATATCTCGCAAGTCTCTGCTGATTGCCATCATGGTCGTTTTTATCGCCGGCAACAGTCTGGCGGCGGCTTCCGGAAGCATCGGCGTCCTGTTGACGGCCCGCGTGCTATCCGCTTTGTCGCACGGTGTATTTATGTCGATCGCATCGACCATCGCCGCCGACCTCGTGCCGGAGAACAAACGGGCAAGTGC
Organism: Brevibacillus nigriterrae; assembly: GCF_049846925.1. NCBI lineage: Bacteria > Bacillati > Bacillota > Bacilli > Caryophanales > Paenibacillaceae > Brevibacillus > Brevibacillus nigriterrae. The sequence goes on along the minus strand of NZ_JBNCMT010000008.1, from coordinate 48,907 downwards.
GATCTCCATGATGTTCTCAGGGCTGACGGTCGCCATCGTGACCGGCGTGCCGCTTGGTACCTGGATCGGGCAGCAGCTGGGCTGGCGGGCGGCCTTCGTCACCATCGCCGTTATCGGCCTGGTCGCGCTGATCGCCAACCTGATCTTGATCCCCGCCTCACTGCGTAAGGGCGTTCCGACCCCGGTGCGTGAGCAGGTGAAGCTGGTGACGAATGGCAGGCTGCTGCTTGCGTTCGCCATCACGGCTCTCGGGTATGGAGGCACCTTTGTCGTATTTACTTATTTATCCCCATTGCTGCATGAGATAACCGGATTTGCCGAAAGCACGGTTGCGGTCATCCTGCTAATTTACGGCGTTGCGATTGCGATCGGCAATGTCATCGGGGGAAAGGTTGCCAACCACCGGCCGCTCAATGCTCTGTTCTATATGTTCATCCTGCAGGCGATCGTGCTGCTGGTGTTGATGGTGACCGCACCATTCAAGGTAGCCGGGTTGATCACGATTTTTTTCATGGGCCTGCTGGCCTTCATGAACGTTCCCGGGCTGCAGATTTATGTCGTCATGCTGGCCGAACGCTTCACGCCGGGAGCTAAGGATGTAGCTTCCGCCGTCAACATCGCGGCATTCAATGCTGGCATCGCAATTGGGGCCTATCTGGGTGGTGTGGTCACCGATTCGATGGGATTGATTCATACAACCTGGATCGGCGCTGTCATGGTCTTAGCAGCGGTTTTACTGACCGGCTGGAGCATGGCACTGGAACGCAAGGGTGGACGGGGTCGCGCTGTGCAGGCGGGGCCTGCTCGGTCCTGACTGTCGAGCTCTTGTTTCCGCTATCTGGGCATCATCAAAGCAGACACGCTCAAAATGGCTAGGGCCGCTACCAGCTCCAAAAAGCCATCATATATTCAATTCTACCATTGGAGGTTTTATCTATGACAACGCATCTGCAAGCAACAACGACTCTAAATAATGGAAAGGCAATGCCATGGTTCGGCATCGGTGTATTCAAAGTCGAGAACGGTCCCGAGCTCGTGGACGCGGTCAAAGCGGCTGTCGCTCATGGCTACCGCAGCATCGACACGGCGGCCATCTATGACAACGAGCGCAGCGTAGGCCAGGCTATCCGCGAAGCCCTCCAAGAAACGGGACTCTCCCGCGAAAACCTGTTCGTCACTTCCAAGGTATGGAACGCCGATCTCGGCTATGAAGCGACGCTCGCCGCCTATGAGACCAGCTTGGAGAAGCTGGGGCTGGATTATCTTGATTTGTACCTGATTCACTGGCCGGTAGCCGGCAAGTACAAGGACGCTTGGCGTGCGCTCGAAGCGCTGTACAAGGCCGGACGCATCAAAGCGATCGGTGTCAGCAATTTCCAGATTCATCACCTGGAGGACCTGATGAAAGATGCAGAAATCAAGCCGATGGTGAACCAGGTCGAGCTCCATCCGCGGCTCAGTCAGCAAGCACTGCGCGACTTCTGCGCCCAGCATGACATTCAGATCGAGGCATGGTCGCCTCTGATGCAGGGCCAGCTGCTGGACAACCCAGTGCTGCAGGAAATCGGCGCCCGTCACGGCAAATCGGTCGCCCAAGTCATTCTGCGCTGGGATCTGCAGCACGGCATCGTAACGATTCCCAAGTCGACGAAGGCTCCCCGGATTATCGAGAACGCCTCGGTGTTCGACTTCGAGCTGACGAGTGAAGAGATGGCCCGCATTGATGCGCTGAACCAGAACCTGCGGGTTGGACCTGACCCTGACAATTTTGACTTTTAAGTCTGGCCCGGCCATAACAAAGAACGCCAGTTTCCCTAGCAGGGAGCTGGTCAGCCTGTTGAAAACCTCAACAGGCTATTTCTTTTTTTGTTATATATCTATTCACCGCGTTAATATGGGAGTGGTTACATAGCATTCATGCAGGGAATGTAGATCTTGCGGAGGAGGAGCTGTGCAGGGCAATAGCCGTTAGAATCTATCCTTTGGCATCGAGCTATACTCTAGCGTTTTGACAGATTCAGTTGCCATGAAACCCCATACTTATCTGCAACCCATGCGAATTTTTCGCTAAATGGAGAAGGGGACAGCGGCATTAGTACTGCGCCTTCTTGAGATAACCTCTCGAAAACCCGATCAATTTCTTCTTCAGAATCACAGGTTACGAATAGAGACATGGCCGGAGTAAATGCATGATGATCTCCATTTGTATTGTCGATGCACATAAATTGCTGCCCTTTTAGCGTGAAAATTGCATGCAAAACTTTTCCGTCTGGATGATGCACAATACTGATAACCTCGGAACGGTCAAATAGTGAAATGTAATTATTCATTGCTTCTTCTGCATGACCAGAGAACATCAAGAAGGTAGTAATTGTTTGTGAGGAATTAACCATTTCCAAACAGCTCCTTTACCAATCAATCTATTTCAACATGCCGATTTAAAAGTTTGCACGTTCACTTACGATTTTAAACTTCTTCTCCAAAGAAAAAACACTCTCACAAAGAAGAGTGCTTTTTTGCATGGTCTTCGCCGAAGTAGTGATCCGGGCGGACAAACTGATGAAATTGCAAGTATGGCAGTCCCTTCATTTGCATAATCGCACGGTAATAACCATATGCCTTGAACAAATGTTTGTGCATCCGATCTTCATACTCCTGGATAGTGGATGAATCGAATCGTAACGGCTGGTACTTCATCCCATTTCCTCCCGTTAGAACATCAATAAACGTCTGCAATAGCATATGTTTCTGTAATTTAGAAGGGAATAGGCCTGATTTATTCCATAAGATTAACTACTTTTACGAGTATTGCTGTATCCATGATTTCCTTGTGTTGATGATTCAGTCGGTAATCCTTGATCACAATGGTTGCTCTACCTTCTGCGGCATAGTCAGGGTTTCCTAGCATCGCAAGGAGTTCATCTTGATTTTCATTTTCAAGGATAAACCCTCTCGATTCTCTCTCGTCACTTGCAAGTAAGGGGAGATTGTTAGTTGACTCCGGGTCCACAGTAAATAAAATACCTGAGAAAAATTCATGATCTTCTGAAAATCGTGTGAATGTGCCAGTCAGCGTTGTTTCTCCCTCAAACTGTGCTGTGACATCGTTCGTTTCCAGATTGTAATCAATAGAAGTCAGTCTCATACCTGCATAGACATCGCCAATTTTCGCAGAGTCGGCATAAAAGATTTGGGGGGACGCTTTCTGGTGTACCTGCGACATGGGCAAAAAAAAGCCTGTCAAAACGAGCAAAATGGCGAGCATTTTCATTATCGTTCCATACCTCCTGCAGTAGCTTTACATGCTTAATTCCTCGACATTTTTACCCGATTGCTTTTTCCGTGCAAAAGGAGCATACAGCAAATAGAACAGGAACAAAGCGACCAGTTCTAGAGAAACGATGTACCACGGATAAGGTCCTAGATAATCAAACAGGCTCGGATTGCTTGGTTTTTGGGAGACAAATAAGTAATTTCCGCCCGTAAGCCAGTTCGTTACGAGTGCAACAGGTAGCAGTAAATTTAGAAACCCCATAGATTTCCACAAGGATTTATGTGTAGGTTGAGCCTGTTCAATCCACGTCATATACAAGCACGCTAGGATGATGCAAATATGTGCGATAAAGAAATGAAAGAAACGAAAATGCGGATAAGGATAAAATAACTCCGGTGTGATCATCGCTTGTGCTGCACCGCCTAAACCCCAGAAAAACGTTATTTCATATATGCCATAACTTTTACGCAATAGCATAAATACGGACAACACTAGCGAGACACTGCATAGTTGCAAGGGAAGCATATATGCGGCCGACCAGGTCCCGGTCGCGATATGCCAATATTGAAAAGAAATTTCCGTCAAAACCAGCAATCCGGCAAGCCCATAGCGAATGTACTGTTTGATCGGATGCTGCCTGATTTTTGTGCGAAAAGAATAGATAAGGACAATCAATCCCAAGAGTATACCTAGTACCATCAGATGGGATAATGAAAAGAGTTGAAAGGGTTCGCCGCTGATCGTGAATGCCAAATAAGGTGAATTCATCATCAAACCTCCACAAAAAAATCCAGCAGGATCACCAAAGCCTATGAAAAGGAACAGACCACCGGGAAGCAATAATTGCCTGGTGGTCTTTCTTGTGAATCAAGACTCGATGTTTTACTTATGTATTCCTTACATTTTCCATTCCAATTGACGGCCACCGATGATGTGATAGTGCAAATGAAAGACCGTTTGTTGTCCGTGCTGGCCGGTATTCGTAACTACGCGGAATCCGGTTTCAGTCAAGCCCATCTCCTGTGCCACTTTTTGGATGGACAGGTGAAGATGACCAATGAGTTCTTTGTCTTCTTCTTTCACGTCAAGTACAGACGAAATATGCTTTTTCGGGATAATCAACACATGGACAGGAGCAATCGGGTTGATGTCATGGAAGGCAAGTACATGCTCGTCTTCGTAGACCTTTTTGGACGGAATATCGTTGTTGATGATCTTGCAGAAAAGACAATCCATTGGAAAACACTTCCTCATCGTAAATTTACTTCTATTCTAGTTGAAAACGAAGTCGTAGCCAAGTACAAAACGGCAGTTGCCGTTTTGTCGACCGCAAGCGGTCAAATCAGGTTTTATGAAAAACGTCAAGACGTTTTTCACATAAAAAACGGTCAAGACGTTTTTTACATAAAAGTATTTCCGACTAGGTAGATGCTGTGTCAAAAGGTGGATGCTCGGATATATTGACAAAGATAGCATGAATGTAAAGGGAGAATGAGCCGATGCCGATCCCGTCCTCAAAGTGGAGTCTGCACAAGTTTTACCGGAAACATGCTGATCTTTGCAAGTATTTACCGCCAACTACGATTCTAAGCAAAACTTCCTTTCGCTCGTACTTGTCTTCTTTTCACTCTGTTTACGTGAAGCCAGATCGGGAACATCGGGGAAAAGGGATATTTAAAGTTTGGAAAGCTGATCGTGGGTACGGCGTCGTTCACGAAAAAGGAAAGCCTCGCTTCTATCGCTCGAAGCAGGATGCGTACCACTATATTCGAAAAAGAAGTTTCAACCAGCGTTATATCGTACAAAAGTCCATCCCGCTTGCCAAAATTCAGGGACGCATTATTGATGTGCGTGTGATGATGATGCGCAATGGGCAAGGGGCATGGGAATATGCAGGGATGATCGCCAAAGTGGCAGGGAATCGGAGCATCATCAGTAATGTGGCAAGAGGAAAAGGATATGCTTTGCCCGTAGGAACAGCCCTGCGTCGTTCCGGAAGGTTTACGGATGGACAAATCAAACAGCTCAAGTCAGCAATGGAGAGGCTAAGCTACCAGGTAGTCTATCATTTCAATCGCTACAAGTACTCAGCCCAAATTGGTGTTGATTATGGCATTGATCAGAAGGGAAACATTTCCATCATTGAGGTGAATTTCGATTTTCCATCGCATTCTCTGTTTGCTAAACTGCAGGACAAAACATTTTATCATCGCATCCGCTATTTAGCGAAGTCATTTAAAACCAGGGTAAGACGCTGAACGAACACTGAACCTACCCTTATAGATGAAAGGATGGTTCTCATTGAATCATGCGCTTCGATTTGACTGGATGAAACTTCAAGAGGCATGTGCTGCCATATTGGAACGAAATGGAGTTCCGCTAAAACATGCTGCAGTGGTAGCCGAATCTCTTGTACATGCTGATTTACGTGGAATTGAATCGCATGGCGTGTCCCGTCTGCCTATTTATGTGGAGCGAATCAAAAAGAAATTGATAGAACCAGATCAGGAAGTTGCCATGCTGCTGGATAACGGCTCAACGATTTTGCTCGATGGTAGGAACCAGTTAGGAGCTGTCGTCGGTGATGCAGCATTACGAGAAGTGCTGACAAGAGCCGCACAAACAGGAATCGCCATGGTGGGAGTGAGGCACTCCAATCATTTTGGTGCTTGTTCCTTCTATGCAGAGAAAGCTATTCATGCTCGACAAATCCTGATCGTTCTATCGAATGCACCGCAATCCATGGCGCCAATCGGTGGTTCTCGTCCATTCTTGGGTTCCAATCCATTAGCCATTGGCATTCCAAGTAAATATGAGGCTCCGTTCCTGCTTGATATGGCTACTAGTACGGTAGCGAGGGGCAAGATCGTCCTCGCTGAAAAGGAAGGCAAGTCAATCCCAGAAGGCTGGGCAATTGGGGCGGATGGTCAACCAACAACCAATCCGGCAGAAGCGTTACTCGGTTCGATTCTTCCGGTTGGGGGAGCCAAAGGATACGGTTTGGCACTGTTTATCGATATTCTCTGTGGTCTGTTGACTGGTGCTGGCTTTGCCGATCAGGTGTACAGCTTATATGATAATTGGGATCATCCCCAGAATATTGGCCATATTTTCATTGCAATTCATATCGATCATTTTGTTTCTTATGAAAAATTTACACAAAGCATGGAGCAATACTGCCTACAGTTGAAAGCTGAGCCAACTGCTGTCGGTGTATCAGAAATATTGATTCCAGGTGAACGAGAGTATCGATGTATGATCGCATGCAAACAAGAAGGGATTCCGCTCGGGCACGCCACCGTTGCGGAGTTGCAAAACCTTGCCAAAGCTCATCAGGTCGATCTGAATCAATCCATTATTCATCCACAGAAACCATAAGCTTTCCTTCGTGAAAGGAGAAGATGTATGCAGCGATACATGTGTAAAGGAAAAATACATCGTGCGACTGTTACGCAGGCAGAACTCAATTATGTCGGAAGTATTACCATCGATGAAAAATTAATGCGGGAAGCCGATATCAAGCCTTACGAAGTCGTACAGATCACCAGCTTGCGCAACGCTACAAGATGGAAGACCTACGCACTACCGGCACCTGCTGGATCAGGAAAAATCTGTTTGAATGGTCCGCCAGCCCATTTGTTTCAGCCGGGTGATCTTGTGATTATTCTCAGTGTCGGCTTGTTTGATGAGGAAGAAGTGGCATCACTTATACCTCGCGTTGTGTTTGTTGACGAGCAAAACCAGATTACGAAAATTGAAGAGCATCATTTGATTCGTAATGAAGAAAGACATTGATTGATAATATAGAGTAGAGTATGGTAAAATACATGTGAATGTAAATTAATGAACGGAGTTGAAAAGGATGTAATTTTTTCTTGCTAATAAAAAAATAAAACAAAGATAGCGATTATTTCGCCTGTTTTATTCTTTATATGCAAGAAAGTTACTACATCTTTTCACTCAATCAATATATCCTTATCTAACTCTGGCTTGAGTTGGATTTGCTGTATATTTATTTTGAGCTACAAGAAAGTAACTTTCTTGTAGCTTTTACTATTTATACAGGGGGATTGTTTTATGTCGTTAATCAACGTGACAAACCTGACGTTTGCCTATGATGGCAGTTACGATAACATTTTCGAAAACGTAAATTTTCAAATCGATACTGATTGGAAACTTGGTTTTACAGGAAGAAATGGCAGAGGAAAGACAACATTTCTTAATCTCTTGCTAGGTAAATACGATTATAGTGGGAAGATTTCTGCCACTGTCAATTTTGAGTATTTCCCTTTCCCAGTAGAAAACAAGGAATATCATACCCTTGATGTAATCAGCGACATCGTTCCAGACTATCTTCACTGGGAATTGCTACGTGAACTGTCCTTGTTACAGGTGTCTGAGGATGTTTTATATCGTCCATTTGAAACATTGTCTAACGGAGAACAAACAAAAGTTTTGTTGGCTGCATTATTTCTGAAAGAAAACAGCTTCCTTTTAATCGATGAACCAACCAATCATCTGGACATGAAAGCAAGAAAGCTTGTCAGTGACTATCTTCGTTCCAAAAGCGGATTTATTTTGGTATCCCACGACAGAGCATTTCTTGATAACTGTGTCGATCACATACTGTCAATTAATAAGACCAGCATCGACATTCAGAAAGGCAATTTCTCTGATTGGTGGGAAAATAAACAGAGGCAAGATAACTTCGAGCTTGGTGAGAATGAAAAGCTAAAGAAAGACATTAAACGCCTGGCGGATGCTTCAAAACGAACGAGCAACTGGTCACACGAAGTAGAAAAAACGAAAAACGGCACAAGAAATTCCGGTTCCAAACTAGATAAAGGATATGTTGGCCACAAGGCTGCGAAAATGATGAAACGCTCCAAATCAATGGAGCAAAGACAGCAATCTGCTATGGAGGAAAAGTCCAAGCTCCTGAAAAATATCGAAACCTCTGACAGCTTGAAGATTTCACAGCTTTCATTTCACAAAAGCCGTCTCGTTGAACTTGATCATGTTTCGATATTTTACGGTGAAAAGATGGTTTGCGACGATGTGAGTTTCACAATCGAGCAAGGAGAGCGAATTGCACTTTCAGGTAAAAACGGATCGGGAAAATCAAGTATCCTGAAACTGATTTGCGGGGAGAACAATAACTACACGGGCACTCTAAGAAAAGGGAGTCAACTGAAAATATCCTATGTCTCTCAGGATACGTCATTTTTGCGAGGCAATTTAACTGATTACGCGAGACAGAGTGGGATTGATGAAAGCCTCTTTAAATCGATTTTACGAAAACTTGATTTTTCCAGAGTTCAATTTGAAAAGGATATGTCTGCATTCAGCGGTGGGCAAAAGAAAAAAGTGCTGATTGCCAAAAGTCTTTGCGAAAACGTTCATTTGCATATTTGGGATGAACCGCTAAATTTTATTGATGTTATTTCACGCATGCAAATTGAAGAGCTGCTGCTAGAATACTCACCAACCATTCTTTTTGTTGAGCATGACAGTGAATTTTGCAAAAATATTGCTACAAAGATAATTGAACTGTAATGTGAAAGCCCTTTTACTTCCTTTGAGAGGTAAAAGGGTTTTTGCATGTTTGTGAACAATTTTGAAAGAAAGTGACTGAATGTAATTGTTTTTGATTATTTATGATTGATTATGATCGATTTTTTGTATACAATCAAAAGTAACCAAGGATCATATTCTTGAATGGGATGGAAGGTGAGATGCTCGTGTTAACACCTGAGCGCCATCAATTAATTTTGACACTGTTAAAGGATAAAGATATCATACGCATCCACGAACTGGTTGAAGCAACAGGTGCTTCTGAATCAACAATCAGGAGAGATTTGAGTGAGCTAGAAGAAATGCACGCCTTGCGAAGAGTACATGGTGGAGCAGCTTCCATTCAAAACAAAATTGAAGAACCGACTATTCTTGAAAAAGCAGTCAAGCATGAAAAAGAAAAGATGGCGATCGCAAAGTTTGCATCCAGTTTGGTGAACGAACGAGACTCCATCTTTATCGATGCAGGAACGACTACCTTTCATATGATTCCCTTTTTGCCTGAAAACATCATTGTTGTAACCAATGGGGTTGATCTGGCGCTGCAACTAATGAAAAGACAACTCAAGACCATTCTGGTTGGAGGAGAATTGAAAGCGGCAACATTATCCTTGGTAGGTCGTGATGCAGTCAGAAGTATTAGCCAGTACCGTTTTGACAAGTGCTTTCTCGGCATGAACGGAATTGATAAAGTGCATGGACTAACTACTCCTGATCCTGATGAAGCGTATGTAAAGCAGTTGGTATTGCAGTACTCCGATCAATCATTCATTCTCTGTGATTCAAACAAGTTTTCACGTGTCACTTTTGCCAAAGTAGGAGATTTGAATCAGGTGAACGTCATTACCGACGATGGTTTGGATGAAGAAGAACAGCACGTCTATCAAAAAATAACCAAACTTAAAGTGGTGAAAGCATGATATACACAGTTACCCTCAATCCTTCGATCGACTACCATGTGTGGATACCTGCGATACAAGAAGGAACGATTCATCAAGTACAAAAAGAGTGGAAAGATGCCGGAGGAAAAGGACTAAATGTATCCAAAGTACTCAAGATTCTTGGAATGGAAAGCACAGCATTGGGATTTGTAGGAGGCTTCACCGGCGATTTTATTAAAAAGCAGATCATACAGGCTGAAATCATACAAGAGTTCATCCCGATAGAACAAGATTCTCGCATCAATCTCAAGATCAAGGCTGAGAATGAGACAGATATCAGCGGAGTTTCCCCGGAGATTCCTGCCGACGCCCTGCACAAACTTCTCGCGCAAATTGATCAATTGGTCGAAGATGATTCTCTCGTATTAGCTGGTAGTGTTCCTGCGAGTGTACCCGAAGATATTTATCAGGTGATCATGAGACGAATTTCCGGCAAGGGAATCAATGTATTTCTCGATGCAAAGGGAGACGCACTACTGGATGGACTCAGTGAAAAGCCGTTTCTGATCAAACCGAATCATCACGAACTGGGCGAGATTTTTGGCGTTACCATTTCATCAGAGATGGAAGCGATTACGTATGGCCGTAAAGCAGTAGAGTTGGGAGCACAACAAGTGATCGTTTCATTGGCAGGTGAAGGCGCCGTTTATGTGAACGCAGAAGAAGCGTATATTGCTACGTTTCCAAATGGTGAACCGGTCAATTCGATTGGTGCTGGTGATTCGATGGTAGCCGGGTTTCTCTACTCTCACACAGTAACCCGGAATCCAGAAGAAGCTTTTCGCTTTGCCGTTGCGGCGGGGAGCACAACCGCACTCTCCGAAGGGTTCTGCACACATGAAAAAATCAAGCGTTTCTTGCCTTCTTTGACTATAAAAAAAGAAAGATTTGAGAGGGGGAACTAGTATGAGCAATATCCGTATTGCCGACTTATTAAAAGAAGATACGATTATCACCAAACTGACAGCTACTAACAAAGGTGATGCGCTGGATGAACTGATCGGGGTGTTGGATCGGGCAGGACGATTGCGTGATAAGGCAAAAATGAAAGAGGCAATCCTTGCTCGTGAAGCCCAAGGATCAACGGGGATCGGCGAAGGAATTGCAATTCCGCACGCCAAAACAGCAGCAGTCAAAATTCCAAGTATCGCTTTTGGGTTATCTTCCGAAGGCGTTGATTTCGAATCGCTAGACGGTCAAAAAGCACATCTGTTTTTCATGATTGCGGCAACAGAGGATGCCAATCAGGCTCATCTGGAGACTCTCGCTCTGCTCTCACAAATGTTAATGGATGAGAGTTTCCGTGGGCAATTGTTGCAGGCTAACAGCAAGGAACAAATTCTGTCCATTATTGGTGCGAAAGAAAAAGAATTGCGTTCAGAGGAAGAACCAGCTTCACAGACTGAACCAGTTTCACAGAATGAAACACAAGGCAGGAAAAAAGTAGTTGCAGTAACAGCGTGTCCGACAGGAATTGCTCACACGTATATGGCTGCCGATGCTTTGAAGAAAAAAGCGGATGAGCTGGGAATCCAGATCAAAGTGGAAACAAACGGGTCTGGTGGGGTGAAAAACCTGCTCACGGCTGATGATATCCGTGATGCCGAGGCAGTCATTGTTGCAGCGGATAAACAGGTGGATATGGAGCGTTTTGCCGGTAAAGTTGTTATTGAAGTACCTGTAGCCGAGGGAATTCGCAATACAGAAAGCCTTTTGACTCGTGCTGTGAAACAAGATGGCCCTGTGTTCCAGGTGTCTCAATCTTATAAAGAGAAAATGCAACAGGGAAAGGAAACAAACAAGGGCAAACAACCAGCGTTCTATAAGCATTTGATGAACGGTGTGTCCAACATGCTCCCGTTTGTAGTCGGTGGTGGTATTATCATCGCCATCAGCTTTATGTTCGGGATAAATGCCTCAGATCCCAAAGATCCGTCCTTCCATCCACTTGCAAAAGCATTGATGGATATTGGTGGGGGCTCAGCCTTCAAATTGATGATCCCGGTACTTGCTGGTTTTATTGCGATGAGTATTGCGGATCGCCCTGGATTCGCTCCCGGGATGGTGGGTGGATTAATCGCAGCAAATTCAGGGTCAGGTTTCCTCGGCGGGATCATCGCAGGTTTCCTTGCCGGATATATCCTGGTGGGCTTGCGTAAAGCTTTTTCCGGTTTGCCAGAATCACTCGAAGGTATCAAACCGATGCTGCTGTACCCCTTATTTGGCATTCTGCTTACCGGTCTTGTCATGATTTATATCATTTCCGATCCTGTAGCTTCCGCCAATGCCGCACTAGGTGAATGGCTGAAGAATATGAATGCTGGTAATGCGGTAGTTTTAGGAATTGTCCTCGGTGCCATGATGGCGTTTGATATGGGGGGGCCTGTAAACAAGGCGGCGTTTACCTTTGGTATTGCCATGATTGCAGAAGGAAATCTCATGCCGCATGCAGCAATTATGGCTGCTGGTATGACACCTCCATTAGGGATTGCGTTGGCTACCACACTGTTCAAGAAGAAATTCACTACAGAAGAACGCCAGGCAGGGAAAACTGCTTATGTACTGGGAGCATCCTTTATTACAGAAGGTGCGATTCCTTTTGCAGCAGCAGACCCAAGCCGAGTGATTCCATCCATTGTGGCAGGTTCAGCAGTGGCTGGCGGACTCTCGATGCTTTTCGGTTGTACTTTACCAGCACCACATGGCGGATTGTTCGTTTTGCCGGTAGTAGGTAATTGGGCGATGTATCTTGTATCAATCGTAGTAGGAACGCTCGTAACGGCAATACTGTTAAATATATTGAAAAAGGAAGTCACAGAGTAACCCAAAATGATCGAGGAGATGAATCCACATGGCTAGCAAATCATTTACCGTACAAAATCCTCAAGGACTTCATGCACGTCCGGCAAGTTTATTCGTTCAAAAAGCAGCAGCATTTCCTTGCGAAATTCACGTCACCAAAGGCGGAAAATCGGTTAATGGAAAAAGTATTATGGGATTGATGTCACTTGCTATTGCAAGAGGCGATGAAATAACCATTGAAACAAACGGTGAAAAAGAAGCTGAGGCTCTTGCGGAGCTTGGCAAGGTACTTGAAATGGTTCACGAGTAATAAGGAGCGATCAAGATGCAGCTTACAGGAATCGCTGCCGCTCCGGGTATCGTCATCGGGCGAGCAGTTGTAAAGAAAGAAACAACGATCCAGATTACACGCAAAAACGTAGAAGACGAACATGTACAACCGGAGCTGGTGCGATTGCGTGAAGCATTGCTCGCATCAGAACAAGACCTGGAAGCAATCAAAGAGAAGGCTAGACGTGACATTGGCGAGCATGAGGCACAGATCTTTGAGGCACACCAGATGTTTCTTCGTGATCCGGAATTTGTCGGAGGAATCGAAACCAAAATTCAACAAGAAAAAGTGAATGCAGAGGCAGCCGTAGAAGAGGTAAGAGATCTTTTTGTCTCGCTTTTTGAAGGCATGGATAATGAGTATATGCGGGAACGGGCAGCGGATTTGCGTGATGTTAGTTCGAGAGTTTTGAAAAAGCTGCTGAAGATAGAAGAGGCGGATACAGCATTTGCTGAGCCAACGATCCTTGTCATTCATGATTTGACCCCGTCTGACACGGCGCAATTGGATAAAGAGAAAGTGATCGGGTTTCTCACCAATATCGGCGGGCGCACATCCCATTCGGCAATCATGGCAAGAACGATGGAAATTCCAGCGGTTGTGGGACTGTCGAGCATCACAGAAGTGGTGAAGACAGGTGACTTGGTTATCGTCGATGGGCTGACGGGTGATGTCTTTGTCAATCCAGAGCAAGCAAAAGTGAAACAGTTTGAAGAGAAGAGAAATGCCTTTCAGCAACAAAAGGCAGAGTGGAGCAAGCTTGTAAAAGAGGCGACGATTACAAGAGATGGGCATCATGTTGAATTGGCAGCTAATATCGGCAACCCGGAAGATGCTGCACAAGCACTGGCCAATGGGGCGGAGGGAATCGGGCTTTTCCGCACAGAATTCCTGTACATGGGACGTGATCAATTCCCAGAAGAGGAAGAACAGTTTGAAGCATATAAAGCGGTGGCACTGACCATGGGTAAAGAGCGTTCCATCGTGATCCGCACGCTTGATATTGGTGGCGATAAAGAGCTTCCATATCTGCCCCTGCCAAAAGAATTGAATCCATTCCTCGGCTATCGGGCGATCCGCCTTTGCCTGGATCGAGTGGATCTCTTCCAAACACAGCTTCGAGCGTTACTTCGTGCAAGCGCTTTTGGGAATATCAAAATTATGTATCCCATGATCGCTACTTTAAAAGAGTTGCGACAAGCCAATAACATTCTTGAGGAAGTCAAAGCTGACTTGCGTCAAAGACATATTTCGTTTAACGAAGAAATCGAAGTCGGAATCATGATCGAAATTCCTTCCGCAGCCATGATTGCTGACCAATTAGCGAAAGAAGCTGATTTCTTCAGTATCGGTACAAATGACTTGATCCAGTATACAATGGCAGCAGATCGGATGAACGAGCAAGTATCCTACTTGTATGAACCGTACAATCCTGCCGTTCTTCGCTTGATCAATCAGGTGATTGAAGCAGCACATGCAAAAGGAAAATGGGTAGGCATGTGCGGTGAGATGGCTGGAGAAGAAACGGCAATTCCGATTCTGCTAGGGATGGGGCTCGATGAATTCAGTATGAGTGCTAGTTCCATTCTTCGGGCGAGAAGCTTGATCAAACATTTGGATAAAGACAAGCTGAAAGAGCTGGCAAAGCATGTTCTCACCCTGGAAAGCGGCGAGGAGATCAAAGCTTACGTGAGCCAGACAATTGTTGAAACCGTGAAGTGATGTAAAAAAGAAGGTTGTCGGATGAACTTCCCGACAACCTTCTTGATTTTTATTTGCTGAGCAAGCTGTTGCGGTAAGCCCCATGATTGGTTGGACCAACAAAGGAGTTTAACGGGAAAGAGTGGCGAATCGCTTCTGTGATAAATGCTTTTGCTACCTGAACCGCTTCACGTACAGACTTTCCTTTTGCCAGTTCAGCCGCAATCGCAGCCGAATAGGTGCAACCCGCACCGTGAATGTAAGGTGTGTCAATTCGTTCTGCTTCGATAAGTTCGAAAGTTTCTCCATCGAACAACAAATCAACAGCTTTCTCGTGTTGCAGTTTGCTTCCGCCTTTGATCAGCACGTATTTTGCGCCAAGGGCATGAATTTTTTGAGCGGCTTCCTTCATTTGCTCGATAGTCGTAATTGGTGACATACCGCTTAATTTCGCAGCTTCAAACAAGTTTGGAGTCACAACGGTTGCTATAGGGACCAATACATCACGAAGGCTTGCCGTTGATTCAGGATGTAGCTCTTCATCAACACCTTTACAGACCATTACCGGGTCAACTACAACATTTTTTACTTGATACTGTGCAAGCTTGCGAGCAGCCAATTCAATTAGTTCAGGTGAACCCAGCATCCCGGTTTTCGCAGCATCGACACCGATACCTCCTAATACCGTATCGATTTGAGCTTCCAAAACGTTGGCTTCAACAGGGTACACGGCATGGAACCAGTTATTGTTAGGATCTTGCGCAACGATGACTGTCAATGAGGTCATTCCGAATACGCCTAGTTCTTGGAATGTTTTGAGGTCTGCTTGGATTCCTGCACCACCACTGGTATCAGATCCGGCAATTGTTAAAGCTTTGTTCATGGTCATCGTAACAATCTCCTTATAATCGCAAGTGATATAACTATCGCTAATTGTCACTCGCAGTCATTTGTAATTTACTAATCATATTGAAAAGTAAAAAAATGTGGGTGTCAATAGGAAGAGTTCTGTTAGAATGAAAAGATCATTTATTTCATGGATAAGATCATTCGGGGAACAGCTAGGAGAATAAAAATGAAAATAATGGAGACGTTCCTTGTTGCACTTGTGGGAGCTGTTTTCTTTACATGGCTTCATATACCGCTGGCATGGACATTAGGTCCAATCGCTGCAGTTATTGGCTGGCGAACGGCAACGAAGAGGGAGCTGCAAGTACCATCTTTCTTTGTACAACTAGCTTCCGTGCTGTTCGGGTATATGTTGGGGACTTCCTTTACCAGAGAAACAGCGTGGCAAATCCTGCAACAGTTGCCGCTTATGCTCATTACAACCATTTCAGTTATCATTGTCAGTCTCGGATTAGGATATCTCGTATCCAGAAAAAATCAAATTGACTTTGCAACTGGGCTGTTTGGAAGCGTCCCTGGCGGTCTCACACAAATGATTGTCGCCGCCGAGGAAGTCCGAGGTGTAGATATTTCTGTTGTTTCTTTTATGCAGACGATCCGGTTGCTTTCCGTTATCTTCGTCATACCGTTTGTAACCGTGCACGGGTTGGCGACAGAGATCGGTGAAGGAACTGCTGCTCTTCACTCACCAGTCATCTCTGCTGGGGGAGTACAAGAGAGTGGGTGGATCGTTGGACTTCTGTTTACTGTTGCGTGTGTCGTTGGGCTTGGGGTAGGCAAAAAGCTGCATCTACCTGCCTTCACGATCACAGGGCCTTTACTGGGTACAGCCATTCTAGCGATTGTACTTCACATACATGCTCCTCCTTTACCTCATGTGTTGTTGCTGCTGTCGCAACTGATTTTTGGTGCCTATATAGGATTGCTGTTGCAATTTCAACAGAAGAGAAATTATGTGAAACTTGGTTTGTTTACAATTACCAGCAGTTTGATTCTTTTAGTAGGTGCTTTGGTCATTAGCAATGTTCTTTCTTATACAACAGGGTCATCCCTGACAACTACTTTTCTCAGTGCAGCACCTGGCGGAATGGCTGAGATGGGGTTAACAGCGACTTTGGTTCATGCAGACCTGTCAACGGTGAGCAGTTATCAGATGTTTCGCTTATTTTTCATTATGTTTGCCGTCCCACCCGTGTTGAAATGGTGGATCTTACGGCAGAGAAACAAGCAAAAAGCAATTTCTTAGGAAAGAAGGTACCAGTATGAATAAAGGCTTTATTTATGCAATTGTTGCTTATCTGACATGGGGACTGTTGCCGCTTTACTGGAAGTTGTTTCAAACCATGTCGGCCATGGAAATCCTTGCTCATCGGATTGTTTGGTCATTTGTGTTTGTTGCCGGAATTTTGGTGATTAGCCGGAAGTGGAAACAATTGCGTGCGGCCGTTAACGAATCGAAGAAGCTCTTTGCTGTTTTTATATGCTCGATTCTAATCAGTTCTAACTGGCTGATTTTTATCTGGGCAGTCAACGCTGGACATGTGATTGAGACAAGCCTGGGCTATTATATTAATCCACTGATTAACGTACTTTTTGGTGTGGCCGTCTTAAAAGAGAGACTTCATAAAGGTCAATGGGTATCCATTGGACTAGCTTTGATTGGTGTTTCCATGATTACTTTTCAATATGGTCAAGTACCGTGGATTGCTCTGTCACTTGCACTTACTTTTTCTATGTACGGTTTAGCGAAGAAAATGGTAAGCATGGACTCGATGATTGGACTCGCATGGGAAACGATTTTCGTTGCACCGATCGCCTTTTTCTATCTCGTCTTTATTCAGGTGAATCATACTTCCACGATCATGAATCTGTCCTGGGTACAAATTGTGCTGTTGTTATTGGCAGGAGCAGCTACTGCGATGCCTCTGTACTGGTTTGCACAAGCGACGAAGCTGTTGCCATTCTCCACAGTCGGCTTCATTCAATACTTGGCGCCGAGTACAAGCTTGCTTTTAGCCATTTTTGTCTTTCATGAAACATTTACCTCCACTCACTTTATCAGTTTTGCATTTATTTGGGCGGCCCTGATCGTATTTACGTTTACTTCGATCAAAAGAAAGGCCAAACCTGATGTAATCGCTACACAACCGATTGCGGAACAGTCATAAGTCTTAGTTAAGGGCATACTCCTGGCCAGTTCTACGAATACTAGAAGTTGGCATCTGTTGATAGATAAAAGAACTGACAGGAGGATGCAGAATGAATCAGGACAAAAACTTCGAGCAAATTTATGAGCAATACAAAAGTCAAGGGGAACAAAGTGCGCTACAAGAGTCAAATTCCACTTTTGCTTCGTCAGACGGAAAAGAACAAATTGTTGCCGTGCGAAAAAATGATGATGGAGACCTGATTGCCTTTAAAACCAATTCGGGGAGAGAACTGGATTATCTGACGGCACTCTCGGAAGCAAAGGCAGGAAATCTTGCGCACGTTGATGTGTTTCACAAGTACGGCAGAGATATTCTGCGCAGTGAGCCTGACGGGATTAAAGAGAACAATTTGGATCGTTTGCCCGAATTTTAGAGAATGGGAAGTCCGACTGTTGAGTCGGACTTTTCTTATTTTGGCAGGATTATTTCGGAATTTGGCGAAAAATGGTGGAGAGAAGAATGGCAAAGAGATGAGGGTGTTGCATGAAACTAATATCGAAAATCGGATTATTATTGATGATAACATTCCTTGTGGGCTCTACCTGTTTCAACGAAGAAAGTTTAGCTAAACAACGCATCAAACCCTTGGAGATCAGTGATTTACCGAATGATATGAAGGAAGCTCTCAATCAGATCAAGACATTGCTTCCTGAGTTAAAAGATCTGAAAGTAAATTATGCCTCCATCGAGGAAGAGAATGCCAATCATCCTGAACAATGGAATTTTGATTTATCGAATGAGAGATCAGGTAAATCAGCCCCAATTTATGCCGAACTTACTATTGATGCCAAGAAGAAAACACTAATTCAATATGATTACTATCATGGTGAGTGGGACAGTGATGATGCTCCTACTGAAAAAGAGGCAAAGAAAGCAGCTGATCGATTTCTCGAAACCATATACGGAGAGATGGCTAAAAACTATAAACTGGCAAAAGTAAAGATTCCAGATGATGAGGATGAAGCAGGAGAAGCAAATGTGATTTATGATTTGTATGTCAATGATATTTTAGTGGAAGATTTTGATATAAGAATAACTGTTGATGGAGAAGGACATATTTTGGAACTGGATAATCAAGCGAATGCCAGTGTACAGTTGGACAAATTTCCTGATCCCAAAAAAGTGGTTTCTGTTAGTAAAGCAAAGAGCTATTTTTCAGAACTGTTGCGTATGTCGCTGGCTTACGAATCATTTGAAGAGAAAAATGATGAAAAGGAAGTGCAAGTGAAGCTTGTCTACGAACCCAATTTTTATGGGGCTATTGACGCTTACACGGGTAAGGTATCAAAAGATGCCTATTCGAATACTTATATGAAGCCAATCAGTTACAAACTTCAGGGCAAAGGGACGAAATTAGTAGTGACATCTCGTGAGGAAGCCGAGAAACTGATTAAAGGCGAATTTGGTTCTTCTATTGAAGGGTATGTTTTTATAGAAGAAAAGAAAGATGATGAGAAGAGATTTCCCAACCGCATATACCGTTGGGAAATTGATGAGGATGGGAAAAAATATCAATCGATAACGCTTCGAGTCAATCGGGAAACGGGAGAGTTTGTCGAGTTTGAATACTACCAAATATTTGATTATATTGAAAATCCACCCTTTTCACTAGATCAAGCAAAGCAAATTGCCATTGACACGATTGAGAAATACGTTCCTGAATCAAAAAAGGATATTTTGCTGAGTTCCGTGCATTCGCCCTATTCTTCCTTTGATGAATATCCGGAATGGGTTGATGACCCTGAGCAATATGAAAAACACTATCATGATTTCAATAATTATACCTTTTGGTTTCATGATCAGCACCAAGGCGTGATTACGAATACCAGTGGTTATTACGTGAAGGTTAGTCCAGAAACAGGCAAAGTTGTGGAATTCTCTTATTACGCAGATGAAGATTTCTCCAGCTACCCTGACAAAGCAAAATTAATATCCTCCAGCAAGGCAACGAAAGCTTATCTCAAGGAATTTCCTATGAAACTAACCTATGTATGGCCGACCTATTTTGACCAAAAGCGTTCCGAACCTGTGTTGTTATATATTCTCGAAGGGGAAGAATATGGTGTCATTGATGCGGTTACCGGCGAGTTCATAAAATATGATTGAACTTACGAATTTACAGCAGAACAAACGGAGGCACCATGTTTGAAAAACTTATACTAAACTGGTTTACCATTCTGAAATTCGGACTCTTGATAGTCTTATTAGTAGCAGTTTATTCTACGCTAATTGAGCGATACTGGGTAGAAATCAAACAAGTCACAGTCAATCTCGACAAGTTTCCAGATGACCAGAAAGGATTGCGCCTGGTGCTGTTTAGTGATACCCATTTGGGTTTTTTCTTTAACGAGAATGATTTGAGGGAAACGGTTGAAAAAATTAATCAGTTAAATCCGGATGTCATTTGTTTTACGGGAGATTTCCTGGATTCACGTGATTCTCTTTCCTTGCTTGAACCTGCGTCTGAAATCCTGCAAATATTGCATGCACCACTTGGGAAGTATGCTATCCTGGGAAATCACGACTATCGCTCTCATGAGGGGAAAATTAGGGAAGCCTTGCAAGCTGGTGGCTTTCAGGTACTAATCAATCAATCCGTTACAATTCAAAAAGAAAACCAGCAATTAGCCTTTATTGGTTTGGATGATGTGCTGCATGGTAATCCAGATTTCGATCAGGCGATGAAGAGTGTGCAAAGGGAAAGCACGAAAATATTACTTGTCCACGAACCGGATGTTTCTGAGCGGATTCAGGTGAGTGGAGTCGATCTGCAACTCTCCGGCCATAGCCATGCAGGGCAAGTCAGATTTCCTTTTGTGGGGCCCGTGCTTACTTCTACCCTAGGGAAAACTTACAACGCTGGATTATACCAGACAGGCAGTACAACGGTTTATACCAATCGAGGGTTGGGAACAACAATTTTACCTGTTCGCTTGTTTGCCCGCCCAGAAATAACCGTCCTAACGATACAATAGCAACAAACGATAAAAGGAGAGGTTCCAAGTGGATTTGAAAATACTTTCTGAAACATATTGCGTTATGAAGCTTCCCTCTGAGCAAGCAATACCTGATTGGGCTTTAGCAGACAAGGAGTTTTTCTCGATTACAGGTACACCAGAAGAGTTATCCATTGTTTGCTCTCAAAAACTTGTGCCTTCGGAAGTAACGGACATCGTTGTGGAGAGTGATTGGCGGTGTATCAAAGTGGAAGGCCAACTTGATTTTTCTTTGACGGGAATCTTGTCGTCACTAGCCAATCCTCTTGCTCAAAATAAGGTAAGTATTTTTGCGATTTCTACCTTCAACACAGACTATTTGCTCGTCAAGCAAGCTGTTCTGGAAAAAACTGTACACGTTCTACAGCAAGAAGGTCACAACTTCCTTCCTTAAATCACATCCATAATTGAAAAAATATAACTGGAAACCTCTGCTAAATGTAAGCATATGATGAAAAGTACATGTAAAAAAGTACGGATTTTGATCATTTGCGATTGGAGAAAGCAGGGGCTGTTAATGAGTGAACGGAACTACTTTGTACATGAAACTGCCTGTGTTGAAGAGGGAGCAATTATTGGTGACTGGACTAAGATCTGGCACTTTTCGCAGGTAATGAACGGTGCAAAAATAGGGGAGAACTGCTTTTTCGGACAAAACATTTTTGTAGACAAAAATGTAAGCATCGGTAATCATGTTACAATCCAAAATATCGTTTCGGAAAAAAGAATCAGTAAAAAGGACGACGTGTTCTGTGGACATCAAATGGTGTTTGTGAATGAACATTCGCTTGGTGAGCAATTGCCACGCATTTTTGGGGCTGATCAGGCCATTACCGTGATACAGCAAGGAGCGTCTATTGAAGATCATGTACTAATCACGTGCGGAGTAACGATTGGCAAACATGCTGTTATTGTTGCAGGCTCAGAAGTGATACAGGACGTACCTGCTTATGCTATATTTGCGGGATCTCCTGCTAGACATATCGGATGGTCCTGCATCTGTGGAACTAAATTGGTGTTTAAAGCTGAACATACTGTATGCCTGAATTGTCATCGAAACTATCATCAGAAAAATGAGAGACATATCGTAAAATGTGAAGCAATATAAATCAGTATTGCATGATGGACCAAGCGACGAAAAGGTCGCTTTTTTTTTACTCATTTTTATCGTTGTTTTACTGTTCATTTTGCTATATGTATTCAACTTATCAAACGTGTAAATAGACATATATTACTGTTACGGTCTTATATGGTTTTCGTATATACTGATTTAGAGATGAATTGAAAATATACAGAAAAAAGAGAGGTAACTGATGGCACTGTTGAAAGAACAAGTTAATTGGAAAAAGAGTATAGCTCCCTATGAAAAATCACATATTAATCGCAGCATTTGGCAGCTTGCCAATACATTGATACCGTTTGTAGCTCTTTGGTATCTTGCGTATCTTAGTTTGTCTGTTTCGTATTGGCTATCGCTCGTATTTATTATACCGGCTGCGGGTTTTCTGATTCGAATCTTCATTATTTTTCATGACTGCTGCCATCACTCTTTCTTTAGCAATCGCAAGGCTAATGCCATTGTCGGAACAATCACTGGAATATTAACTTGCTGCCCCTATAACCAATGGAGATATTCGCACAACGTACATCATGCGACTAGCGGCAACTTAAATAAAAGGGGAACTGGGGATATTTGGACATTAACCGTTGATGAATACATGAGCTTGTCACCCATGCGCAGGTTCGCTTACCAATTATATCGAAATCCGTTTGTGATGTTTGTGATTGGACCGATCTACATTTTCCTGATCGATTACCGTTTTAACAGAAAACGTGCGCCAAAGCAGGAGCGTTTCAACACGTATTTGACCAACCTCGGTATAGTCGGAATTGCAGGTTTGCTAAGCTGGACGATTGGCTGGCAAGAGTTCTTGATGATTCAAGGACCGATCTTTTTGCTCTCAGGTATGGCTGGAGTCTGGTTGTTTTACGTACAGCACCAGTTTGAAAACACGTATTTTGAGAAGGAAGAGGAATGGGATTATGTAAGTGCTGCGCTGGAAGGAAGCTCATTTTATAATCTTCCGAAAATTTTGCACTGGATTACAGGCAACATCGGCTTCCATCATATTCACCATTTGAGTCCCAAAGTACCAAACTACAATCTGCCGAAAGCCCACAAAAATACGCCATTTCTGCAAAAAGTACCTTCCATCGGGTTGCTTTCCAGTCTTCGCTCACTTCGTTACCGAGTCTGGAGTGAACAGCGTAAAAAGTTCATTGGTTTTGGGGAAATCAAAGACAGTCAATAATTAAAGCTAAGGGTCGTCTCAATTGGGACGGCCCTTTTCGTATTGTAAGAACGAGTTGAATCATCTATTGAATTCTACATAATGGCGTACGCAGGAGAATGGCAACGATCAGTAAATTCCATACGGCAGAGCTGATAAAGATGGATGACGTACCCCACCATAAGATCATCCAACCTGAAAAGTACATGGTGATCGGCATACCGATTCGAAAAAGCGTACCCGTAATTCCGCTGATTCTTCCCATTAGATGGGCAGGTGTCTGTTCATGCCGGAAAGTATAGACCGATATACTGTGCAAAGAGATGGCTATACCGATGACAAACAGTGAGCTGATAAACATGGGCAGACTGGAATTTACATAAAGCCCAAGATAGGCGAGACCATTCAGAAATCCACCCAGAACAAAGATTTTTCCAAGGCCGATTTTCTGTCTGAGCCAGTTCATACACAAGCTTCCCAGCATGCCACCAATGCCTGAAGCTGACAAAACAACAGCCAGAAATGAAGTAGAAAGCAACAGTTCGTCTCGAGCATAGAAAATAATCGTCGTGCTAATTACCGTCATGGTACAATTTAGAAAAATGACAAAAATCGTAATCATCCAAAGCATGCGATTACAGGTGAAAGCTGTCCAGCCCTCCTGTAAATCCTTCCAGAAATGACCCTTTTGAACCGCAGTGTCAGGCTCATTGACAGAAAGCTGCTGCAAAAAGAACAAGCAAATCAGGTAGGCAAAAGCTGTAATCAGTATGCCATCCGATAAATCAGCCAAGAGAAATATCAAGCTGGATAGTGCAGGACCCATAATACTGACCAGAGTCTCTACCAGACTGAATTTGGCATTCGCTGAGGTCAAGTGATGCGTCGGAACGCTTAGCTTGGTCAAGCTCATCTGGGCATTAAAAAAACCGTAGTTACAGGTCATCAATAAAAAACTGACCAAATAATAAAGCCCCATGGTTTGATTGTGCGACTTGAACAGGAATACCAGTATGAACAGTAGGAGTGCTTGGGTACCAACCATTCCCAACACCCATTTTTTCTTGTTTACCCGATCGACGAGTACACCAATGAAAACGGCAAAAAAGAAGTTCGGCAGCAGTTCCGCTGTTCGCATAGATGCCATGGTGACTGATGAGTGGGTAAGCTCATACATAATTAACGGCAACACAATCTCATACATTTTATTTCCAACCGTTAGCAACAGACTGCTCGTTAATAGCAGCGTGAACGTTTTACTTCGCCAGATGGATTCAGGTTTAGCGACAGATGTGGACGAAGCGATGTACGACATATGATTTCCCTCCTGCAAGTGAACTTGTGTTTTATTGTAGAGGGAATCAAGCAGGGTAAAAATGGTAGAAATGCATGTGAGTTTTTCACCTTTTCTCTGTCGAGAGTAACCGTCGAAAGTGAGGATCACCCCATTGAAACTAGCGAACGACTATCTACGTCTGCGAAAATGCTTTGCACATGTAACGGAAGAAACAGCCTTTCCCGTTACGATGAATCACATTGCCGAGGCGCTGTTCTGTACACCACGGAACGCCAAGCTAATTTTAAACAAGCTGATTGAGTTAAATTGGCTGCATTTCACACCGGGAAAAGGAAGAGGGCATACCTCGGAGTTAACGTTTCTCAAGAGAAAACAGGACATTTTACAAATAGAAGCAACAGAGTTGATTAAAACGGGGAATACGCAAGAGGCTTTTGAGCTGGTTGCCCATTATGGAGATGGAGCGGCAGATCGAGAGCGCTTTGTAGAATGGTTGACGAATTATTTTGGCTATCAAGTGGAGAGCACGGAGAATCAGTACGTAGAGACACTGAAGCTTCCGATATTTCGCTCGATCAACACCCTTGATCCAAAGGACGTTTTCTACGCATTGGACTCCCATCTCGTGCAACAAATCTTTCGACCGTTAGTAGAATACGATTTTCAATCGGGAGAAATCAGAGGAAGTATTGCTCACCATTGGAGCAGGAATGAAGAGGCTACGGAATGGACGTTTTATTTGCGTAAAGGTGTGCTGTTTCACCATGGAAGGGAACTGATTGCCCACGATGTCAAGTTTTCACTGGAAAGATTACAGTCGCCTGACAGTAAACAACAGTGGCTTGTACAGGTGATCGAAGCAATTGAGATCATTACCCCTTATGTGATTCGAGTGAAATGCAAGCGGAGCAATTATCTTTTGTTACATTTTCTCAGCTTCACTCCAATGTCCATTGTTCCAAAAGACAGGTATGAACAGCCGATAGAAAACCGTCCTGCTTTACCAATAGGGTGCGGACCATATAAAGTCGATACCCTAAAGCCTGGAATGTATGCTTTGGAGGCTTTTTCAGCCTATTTTCAAGGCAGGGCATTTATCGATCGAATCGAGATTTTAATTGTTCCTGAACTGCAGGGTGAATTTATTTTTGAGCCGAAATCAGAATATTTGATGGTTCATTCAGGTGAAACGGCGAAGCAATCGGTGGAGAATTGGCAAGAAGATGTGGGATTGCGGGGGACGAGTGCCTTTTCGATTAATATTCGCAAGCCAGGCGTACTACAGGATGTTTCGCTTCGAAAAGCGTTAACCTGGGCAATCGATCGGCAAAAGCTGGTTACTGAGCTGGGGGAATCAAGACACTATCCGTCACGGAGTTTGCAGAAGCTGGGTGAGCCCGTTTTGCATGATCCTGACTGGAAGTACGCTGAAGCACGTCAAGCACTTCAACAATCGTCCTATCAGGGTGAAAAGTTGAAATTGTACACCTACGCCAGACATGCTCCCGATGCGTACTGGTTGCAAAAGGAGTATGCCAAAATCGGAATTCAGCTTGAAGTAAACATTGTTGCTTGGGCTGATATGCTGCTTGATTCTTATAAGGATCAGGCGGACTTAATTCTTTTTGAAGCCATGGTGAGTGAAGGAATTATGCGGAATCTGGAGACGTATCAATCCCCATACAGTTTTGTCCGATCACATCTGAGTGAAGGGCTCGCAGCAACAGTTGATCTTCTGATTGAGGATTTACTCGCTCAACCAGACGAAAGAATCCGGGTAGAACAGTTAAATCACATAGAACAACTGCTGTTGGATGAATTTGCGATGGTTTTCCTGGTCTATAAATCAATAAGCACCCTTTCGCCACCGACAATGCAAGGTGTGCAAATGAGCTCCAACGGTTGGGTGAATTTCAAGGACATCTGGTACTTAATTACCGATTAACTTTTTACCACATGATGGACAGAACCTGTACTCATCTGTCATCTTTGTACCACAGGAAGGACAATAGGAGAATTTTGTACCGAAATGCTTGTTGAGAGGGTCACCTTCTTCTTTGGAGTCCGTGATGTAATGTTGCCTCAATAACAAATTGTGTAAAATCACTCGAAATGTTCCATGTATTTCCTTTATAATCTAATTACTCGATGGTCGGAAGCACATTTTATAACAGGAGATACGATAATGAAAATACGAAATTCTGCAAGAATTATCTTACTGGACGAAACGAATCGAATCTTCTTGTTTCGTTTTACTGATACGTACAATCCTGAAATTGGCGAATTCTGGGTTACCCCAGGAGGGGGCGTCGATGATGGGGAGAGCTTTGAAGATGCGGTTAAAAGGGAATTGTGGGAAGAGACCGGAATTGAGGCAGGCGAAATTGGACCTTGGATCTGGACAAGAGAGGCACAATTTAACTGGGAAGATGATTTGATTACATCCCATGAACGGTATTTTCTTGTGCGAGTCAATCAGACAGTTTCGATTCATCTCAATAATTTTACCCAACTGGAAAAGGATAACTATCGTTCACACAAGTGGTGGGGGATAGAAGAGCTGGCAAAAACCAATGATTTGATTTTTCCTAGACAATTAGTTCCCAAATTGCGTGAAGTTCTGAATGGCAATGTACCACCTGTACCAGTAATGATTGATTAACTAATTAAAGCAATGAAATTAGGAAGGGGAACATGCAAATGTCGAAGCCGCTCATTATGCTACAGTTTACAGATGAAATGGAAACAGAACGACTGCTATTACGCAAACCATTACCAGGAGACGGTAAAGAAGTAAACCAAGCTATTCGTGAAAGCTGGGAAGACCTCCAACAATGGATGCCGTGGGCGCAACAATTACCTTCTGAATGTGAGACAGAAGAGAACATCAGACATGCCTATCTTCAGTTTTTGGATCGATCCGACCTGCGTTTTCATGGGTACGATAAACAGACAGGTGAAATGGTTCTGTGTACTGGTTTTCATCGGATTGACTGGAAAATTCGCAAGTTTGAAATTGGTTATTGGATTCGGAAAAAGTATATGGGTCAGGGTCTGGTAACAGAAGCCGTTCGAGCATTGGAGAATCTGCTCATCAAGGAATTAGTGGCAAATCGGATCGAGATTCGCTGTGATGCTGGCAATGATCGAAGTGCGAACGTTGCAAAAAGACTCGGATATACCTTGGAGGGCACACTGCGCCTAAATGCACTGGATGCTTCATCTGAGAAAATGAGAGATACACTGGTTTTTGCAAAAGTAAGAGGAATTGAGTACTAAATGATCGATGGGGGTGACCAGGCATGCACCATGAATTAACTATCTCTCAAATTGATGACTTATCAGTAGAATTTATAGAAGAGTTATCAACATTACTTATCGATGTCGTTCAAGATGGTGCTTCTATCGGTTTCTTACCCCCACTGGAGCATGAAGTTGCATCGAGGTACTGGTATCAAGTGTTATCACCAGAAGTTTTACTGTGGGTTGTCAGATGGAAGGGAGAAGTAGTGGGTAGCGTCCAACTTCATCTATGTACGAAACAAAACGGTCAGCACCGGGCAGAAATTGCGAAATTAATGGTTCATCCAAGTGCCAGAAGATTAGGAATTGGGCGAGCACTTATGGAGGTAGCTGAGAAAAAGGCAGTCGATGAAAAGCGCACACTGTTAGTGCTGGATACTCGGGAAGGTGATCCTTCCAATCAGCTCTATCTTTCTCTCGGTTATCAGGTGGCTGGTCGGATTCCACAATATGCCCAATCGGCAGATGGAAGGCTCGATGGGACGGTTTTCTATTATAAGCAGTTATAATAACTTCCTTACGTAATAGATAATGGGAACTATACCTTGTGTAAAATAACCAAAGAGATTTATTCCGC
This sequence comes from Brevibacillus nigriterrae, assembly GCF_049846925.1. NCBI lineage: Bacteria > Bacillati > Bacillota > Bacilli > Caryophanales > Paenibacillaceae > Brevibacillus > Brevibacillus nigriterrae. The sequence goes on along the minus strand of NZ_JBNCMT010000008.1, from coordinate 20,701 downwards.
AAGCCCGTTCGTCCAAAACAAGATTTCCGATTTTTGACCTGATGTGGATGATTTTTTACAAAGGGATTTGGATTTTGCATCAAGCTCATGGCATCGATATCGAGACGAAGAAAGAATACAGAAGAATGCAGCTTGGACTTACGAAAGAATTCAGCTATCGGCTGTATGAATTCTCAATTGCACGGTAAATGAGAAAGGCTAGGGCAAGCTCACATGGATACATTTACTGAGAGAGCGATATCAATCATCAAAGGAATTCCTGCTGGAAAAGTAATGACATATGGTCAAATTGCTCGTCTGGCTGGAAGTCCAAGGGGAGCAAGACAGGTTGTACGAATTCTTCATTCGATGACCAAAAAGCATTCGCTTCCATGGCACCGAGTGATTAATTCGGCTGGAAAAATTGGGTTTACGGAAGAAGAGCAGGTTGTGAATCAACGACTCATGCTGGAGAGTGAAGGCGTCCAGTTTTTGAATGAACGTACAATTGATCTCACCGAGTACCAATACCATCCTTAATCGAAAGAGGTGGGGGTCATGAAGGAACTCATACGTTTTTTCCTGGAAATCTTACGAATCATCATTTTTCTATGCGTGGGCAGCGCTGTTCTATTCTTCATTGAGAATACGGTTTGGGAATGGATTGGAATTGACGGGAATAATGTTGATTTTTTACTTCCAGCATTGGCTAATCTAATCTTTTTGTTCGTATTTTATCGAAACTACCTGCAAGCAAATGGGTGGTATTCTAGTAAAAAAAATCAACCGTTAGGAATCAGGTTAACCGTTATTTTGGTACTTATTGCTTCGATTTTGCTGATTTCTGCTACCTTTGTTACTTTGAATTATTGAGGAGGAATGATGAATGATTCGCAAAGTAACCCAAAAAGACCATAAGCAGATAATTGCTTTTCTGCAAGAAGACAAATCATTTAACTTGTTTATAATCGGCGATATTGAGAATTTTGGCTACGAACAAGACTTTCAGGAACTATGGGGTGAATATGACGAGGATGGAGAACTGAGAGCCGTCCTTCTTCGTTATTATCACAGTTATCTCCCCTATGCCAAAGGTGAGTTCGATGTCGAAGGGTTCGTCTCTATCATTCAAAAGGATGAGAACGCCGAGATTCTGTCAGGGAAAAAAGAAGTGGTTGAGCGGTTCGGGCCCTATCTTCCTTTTAAGAAACAAAAACAACAGTTCTTCGCCGAAATAACGGAAATGGCGGTTTTCGATAAGAATAAAATAACCCTTCCAATAGAGAAGGCAACCATTGGAGACTGTGATTCTATTTTTGCACTGAAAGAACAGATTAAAGAATTCGAAATCGGAACCACTGCTCGAGAAAGTTTTCGAAAAACTATTAGCTCAGGAACAGGGCGTACATATTTCTACAAAGAAGACAATAACATTATCGCCTGCGCATCAACCACAGCAGAGAATTCATTCTCGGGTATGGTCGTAGGAGTTTGTACGCATCCGGATGCTAGAAGAAGAGGCATGGCCACAGCATGTGTGCAAAAATTATGCGAAGACCTGCTTCAACAGGGTAAAACACTTTGCTTATTCTACGATAATCCTGCTGCTGGCTCTATTTATCGTCGAATCGGGTTCAAAGAGATTGGTCAGTGGTGTATGAACTACTTGTAAATCGCGAAGGAGAAACATATGCAACAGGTTACATTTACGAATTCACGCAACGGTCGTATTGTAGGGACACTTTACCCTGGTCATTTCAATACATTGATCATCATGGCCCATGGATTCACGAACAATCAATCTTCACAAGGAAGGTTCGAAAAGCTTGCACAATCTTTTCAACATGCTGGTTTTTCGGCCCTGACCTTTGACTTCAGTGGTTGTGGTAAGAGCGTTGATGATAGGATCACAGCCAGCAAACAGGTTGATGATCTGAAATGCGCCATAGCATTCGCCATATCCAAAGGTTATCAGCAAATCGCATTGTACGGCCACAGTTTAGGGAGTCTGATCTGTTTGCGAAGCTTTTCCCCTGAGATTAAGACAATGGTGTTATCGGGCGCATTAACCGGACCGATGTACTATGATTGGTCAGCGTACTATTCTACTGAGCAAATGGATGAGCTTGCCGAAAAAGGCTATATCACGGTACCAAAAAGCGAGGGAACAAGAAAGCAGGTCCTGATTGATAAGCAGATGCTCGCAGATTTTGCTGAAATCGATCAAAAAGAACTGTTACAACCTGTTACCTGTCCCGTTCTGATCATTCATGGAAACCATGTAGAGGATGAAGAAGAGAATCTCTTGTGCCAACATTCCATGGCAGGAATGAAGTATCTTTCTTCAGATTCGAAGTTGGAAATTATCGATGGAGCTACACACCGTTTCAGTGAGCATATCGATATACTGTGTGAGATGGCTACGGCATGGTTCGACAAGTATCTTTCTTGAACTTTTAATGAACTGGTAACGAGAGCATTCATTATCTGCTACAATAAATCGTAATTGTGGGAGGGAAAATGGATGGATAATGAGAATAATCGCATAGATGATATAGATGCGTTTGCGCCAAGAGAGGTAGTAGAATCCTCAGAAAAGCGTAAGTTTTTTGATGTAAAGTGGTTTTGGGTAATAATAGTACTTAGCGCCATTACGTTTATCGTGTTTGATATCTACATAATTATTAACATAATAAAAGTTATGTAAACTAACGTTTGTATCTGTGAGCCTTACTACGCAATCGGAAAGGAATGAACGATTACATCATGCAGACAATTGCTACGCCAGATCTTTCACGACGTCCGTTTCATTTCACAGTCGAGCGAGCAATGGATTCATCACCTGAGGCATTATTCCGTGCCTGGACAGAACAAATCGATTATTGGTTTGCTGCACCCGGAACTGTGATAATGAAGGGGCAAGTGAACGAAGTATTCTTTTTTGAAGTACAGCATGAAGGGAATAGACACCCTCATTATGGTAGATTTCTCCGACTGGAACAAGATCGTCTGGTTGAGTTGACATGGCTTACCTCTGGCACCAAAGGAGCAGAAACCGTTGTCACTATTGAACTTATAGTCCAGGGAAGTCGGTCACTACTTCGTCTTACGCACGCAGGGTTTCCAGATGAGGAGTCGAAGAACCAGCACGAACAAGCCTGGCCTCATGTGCTAGCACAGTTAGATAAGCAGATGATCGCTAATTCATAATTTGATAACACCTCATCATGCTGACTATGATTCGTGCGATTCTGTCAGTGGGTGAGGTGTTTTATACTTGGAGGACTTAATGAAATCAAAAATATCGTACCTATCAACTGGTGAACCACTAATTATTCGCATAGGAGACCCAGAAGATGCATCTGCCTATGTGGGTTACCTGCATCAAATTTCTGGTGAAAGTGACAACTTAGCATTTGGTGTTGGCGAAGTCTCGATTACACCGGACGAGCAAAAAGTGATTATCAATAAAATGAAGGAAGAAAACAATCAACTATTTTTGATTGCGGAAGTGAAGGGAACAATTGCAGGAAATCTAATCTTCAGAGGGGGAGTTCGGGTAAGAACTCAGCATGTTGGTGAGTTTGGGGTAAGTATTCTAAAAGAGTATTGGGGATTTGGCATCGGTAAATTATTGATCGAAGAACTGCTTGAGTGGGCTAGAGAAGGCGGAATAATCAAGAAAATCAACCTGAAAGTTCGCACCGACAATCATTCAGCCATCCATTTATATAAAAAGATGGGGTTTCAAGATGAAGGATTGCTTACGAGGGAATTTTTGATTGACGGTGAATTTGTTGACTGTTTTCAGATGGGGCTTCAGATTGATTAAAATAATAATCTATAGCAATTCTTGCATCCAGCATTCAACTGTCTTCTGAATGACAAAACGGTTCATACTGTTGATTTGTTTCACTTCTTTCCAACTATGATCTTCTTTTACTAAAACTAGTTGTAAGCAATAAATTCCGGAGGGATCAGAGTCAGGATACCTGCCTAAATCGATAAGATTTATAATCAACATATTTAAGGAAACAAAATCTTGCCAATAACAAAATACAACACATAGATAACCAAAGAAACCAAAATTGCATACAACGGCTTCATCCAATTGGTTAAAAGGAAAACGCAAAATACAAACACAGCCAGGCCAATCGCACCAATAATTCCATTCTTTTGTGCAAATCGGAATTCGTCGATGGACAAATATTTCATTTGTAGTGTCATATTGGCAAGCGTCATCAGTGGAAGCAAAGTAATAATACCGGATAAAAACAGATTTTTCGATTTGCTGAGGTAAGTTGCAAGAGCAAGGATGCAACCGCCTAAGATGAACTTTGATACGTACTCAAACATGATGTGACACTTCCCTCGTATGAAATAAGAGTTTAGCAGCAATAAACAACTATCAATATCCCATAAAAACGAAGGCTAGTAAATACAAAAATAAATCCATAGATTTCCTAATGTTACGGAATCAGAAAAAGTCATATGATAAGGTTTATGTTTCCTGTTTAGCAGGAATAGATAAAATATATGTGCTTCAATAGTCGAGATGACATAAATACCATTTGTTATAGGGTGAAAGAATTATTTAATATAGGAACGAAGAACTATATAATACTTGATGGTATACTTAAAAAGATCATTTTTTTCCAGAATTGTGTTCCCGGAACTAGGAGGGCAGCCGATGCCTAATCTACTTAAAATTCGAACAAGCCATCGGAATAAGATTAGTCTGACTACACTTTTGACTGGACTGGTCTGTTTATCCGTTGTTCTGACAATGACAATCTTACTTATAGCTTCCTATGAATCGCAAAAATCAGCACTGATCGATACTACACTCACGTTGAACTATTCTAGTGCTGTAAAAATGAGTCAAACGGTTGACTCTCTGTTTAAATCCATGCGGAGCAGCTTGCATTATTCTGCGAGCAGCCTAGCTCAAATGAGCCAACCGTCTCAGCAATTAGGAAATATTAATATAGAATTACAACGTCAAAGTAGTAATTACTTTAATTCACTTGTCATTGTTGATGAAAACGGGATTGTGCGGCAAGTGGCTCCAAAATCAAATTCGGTAGGGAATCATATTACTACGAAAGAGGCAAAAACAGCATTAGCCATAAAAAAACCTTACATTTCAAAACCTTACATTACAGTAAAATCTAAACGTCTAATCGTATTTATGAGCGAGCCCATATTTGATAAGCATGGAGTTTATCGTGGTTTTATTGGGGGAACCATCTATCTTCAGGAAGATAACATATTGAACATGATTTTCGGTAGTAATCCGCATGATACAGTAGGTTCGTCTTTTTACATTGTGGATTCCAGCGGTCATTTACTGTATCATCCTGACAAAAACCGATTAGGTGAGGATATTAGCGCTAATCAAGTTGTTAGTAAACTTATTCAAGGAAACAGTGGATCTGAGCAGTTGGTGAATTTACGGGGAGAGGCTCAACTCGCAGGATATGTAAAAGTCCCGGAAAACCAGTGGGGTGTCGTAGTGGTTTCACCAATCAGTGTGGTCTATGATCAATTAACACGTCATATTAAGACCATTCTGTTGTATATGCTGCTTCCGTTTGTGGTATTGATGCTTCTTGTCATTAAGTTAGCACGTAAACTAGCAAAGCCTTTTGTAAACCTGGCAGACCTAGTGAACAAAAATGGTAAAGAAAATATAGAACTTCCTGAGGAAGAGCATCATTGGAACAGAGAGGCTGATTTATTAACAGTTGCCATCAGGTACGCACTGACAGAATTTAAAATACAGACGGATCAACTAACTCTTGATGCAACAACAGATCCACTCACAGGATTAACCAATCGCCGAACACTCGAAAAAATCATGCTGAAATGGATCGAAGCGAGCACTCCATTTTCTGTTATTATTATGGATATTGATCGATTCAAAGCCATCAATGACAACTATGGCCATCTGATGGGGGACGAAGTTTTGAAGCATTTTGCAAACATTATTACGACGTCTGTACGATCAGGAGATATATGTTGTCGTTACGGCGGTGAAGAATTCATTGCGCTTGCAGCTAATACAACTGGTGATGAAGCGTATCGATTAGCCGAACGTATTCGAAATACACTTGAAAAAAGTGTAAATCCGCTAGGACAAACCATTACTGTCTCACTGGGTATTGCGAACCATACACTACACTCAGAGTCACCAGAAGAACTGATTCAATTGGCAGACCAAGCTCTGTATAAGGCGAAGGAATCGGGAAGAAACCAGACGATTATTGCAGAAAGGCTAAAGGTAATCAATTAGAATGGAGGGTAGTTGTGTCGATACAGGAAAATGACAATTTTCTACAAGTAGGAACTGTCTTGCACGGATCTTATCGGATTGAAGAGCTTACTTCCTCTAGTGAATTGTCTCATGTCTATCTTTGCTCTCATTTTGGGAAAGAAGAGCACTATATTATCAAAGAATTTTTCCCGCGATTACTTGCCATGCGTGATCTGGATAATAAGACTACACTTTGTCGGCGCCCTAGCATGAAGGCAAAGTTCGAACAGATGAAAGAAAGTTTCTCAAAAGAGGCATTAATCCTAAAAGAATTATCTCATCCACATATCGTGCAATACTTCGACCATTTCCAGGAGAATGGGACAAGCTATATTGTTATGAAATATTGCAAAGGAAGCAGACTTGATCATTATGTTAAAGAAGGAATCAACCCGGATTTTTATAAAAAGACTGTTCTTCCCTTGATAGGAGCTTTGAAATACTGTCATAGGAAAGGCGTCATCCACAGGGATATCAAGCCTAGTAATGTAATCATAAATGAGAATGGTAGCCCAACACTGATCGACTTTGGTTCAGCGGTATCCCTAAGAGAAAGTAAGCACAAACATATCGTCACATCGAACGGATATTCACCCATTGAATTCTATTCAGAAAAATCCCAACAGGGTAGTTATTCTGACCTCTATTCTCTTGCAGCCACACTCTACTATTGCATGAACGGGAAACCGCCAATCGATGTATCTGAGAGAATCATTGTTGACAAGTTAGAGCATGTTAGACAAGATAAAAAGCGAGTTTCCTTTTTCTTTTCACAGCTTATCATGTGGGGGCTTGCGATATCTCACAAAAAAAGATGCCCTTCCATAACCCTGTTTCAGATCGCAGGTTATCTAGAGCATCTTTTCCATCGAAGGTAAAGGTTTTTATCGGTATGTTTCCGCCTGCACCCATTCTGTGTAACTGGTAGCAAAGCTCTGAGTATCTTCATAACGTAAATAAATTTCGGTCAGACCGTCCTCGAACACGATGTTCACTACATCGTTATGTTTGAGGATTTCTTTTTTGTACGTAGATTGATTGGAATTTCTTTTGGTTATGATGCATTCTGTCTTGTTTATCAGTAGAATTGTTCCTTTTTTTCCGGGAATTAAATAGATATTCTCGGTTTCGGGTAAATGTTCGAAGACATCAAGACTCAGAAATAGCTCATGAAGGGTGATTTTTCTCTTATGGGAAAACGAATTAAGCGGCCAATATTTTACAGGCATCTCATTTCCACTTGCTGTTTGCAAGAAATAGGCTTCCAAGCGTCCTGTAAACTGCGGTCTACGAATCACTCCATACGCAATACGGATCAACACCAAGCCAAGTAGTACGAACACCCCAATCAAAAAGTATCGATCCCATATCGAATGGACAGTGATTTCAAGAGTAGTAGATGCTGCGGCTCCCTCCTGATCAGTTGCTTTAATCGGAATCGATATTTTTCCTGTATGTAGTGGTGTTATCGATAAGAGATTTTGAGCCAAATCGACACGAATGTTTTCGGGAGCATTGCCCGGTAAAACAGAGTAGGCAAGAACATCATGATTCTGGTCCGTGAACAGTTTGTCCAAATCAACTTGATAAGTTCCGTCCTCTTTAGCAACGCTTACTGTTCCCGGTCCGATAAAGCTCGGTAAAGAATTGGTTATTTTCAGCGGAATCGGAGAACTTTCTGTATGCAAGAATGGTCCTGAAACAATAACCTGTCCCTCATATTCCCCAGAGGTTGGAAACTCATGGTTTACAAGGAATTGTGATCCATCTTTTTGCATGGTGATTTTCTGCGCTGATTTGGTTTTCATGTCCGCAAGTAATAACTCGGCCGTTAGTCCTTCGATCAATTTTTCGTCTGCTATTGGTTCTGCATTCGTTTCACTTATAAGAGTGGCCGTAATAGGTACTAAGTCCCCTTTTAGCAAGGGTGCAGCAGGCAGGTGAAGTACCGCTTCTAACTGAGTCGTGCTAATCATACTTACAGTGACAGCTTCGCCAGGATTCGCTCTAATCAGTAGGTCGAGAGTACCTTGTTGTGGTTTTTCTGATCGTATCATTGTATATTTTCTCGACTGTGTGAGACTGCTCTGGTTGGCAGTTTGCACAAGTTGTGGTTTTTGTATGGACCCTTTTGACCATAAAACGATTTTTCCCACACGCATACTCGAATGAGGAATGGGTACAGTGACCTTCTGCTGTTTTCCCGTTCCCATTACTGTTGAGAGGGGAGAAAACACACTGTTCGTTTCCTTTGCATAGATCTTTTGTAAAATGGTTGCCATTTCATCTGCATGTTTTGTGAAATACAAAGCGCCACCCGACTCAGATGTAATTTGTTCGAATAGAGCCTGATTGTCAGAACCGGTTTGTTGAAGCCCAATGGTATAGATCGGATAACCAATCGCTTTTGCTTGGTCGAGTACCTGTGTGATATCGCGATGGGAGTCAGAGATTTTCCTTTGTTTTTTTTGGGGATTCAGATGAATCCCTCCATCGGTTAGCAGGATCATGATTTGCTTCCTGGAGGCTTCTTTTTCTTGAGTGAGAAGCTCGTTCCCTTTACGCAAACCTAGCCCTAAATCCGAGTACCCATAGTAGCGTATGTCCTGAATAACTTGTTTGATTTTACTCGTATTCTGTTTATCTGCTAGTGAAGTTAAGGGATGAGAAGCAATGATTTCGTCGTTATACTCAACAAGGCCAAGCCTGATGGAGTTGGATTCACTGAGGTCAACGAACATCTTGACTGCTTCTGTTACCGTTTTGTCTTCGTCTGCTTGGTTCATCGAATTACTGTTATCTACCACGACAACCACATCCAAGTCATACTTGGCATTCGATTGGGCAGCAGAGATGGGAGGTACAAATTGTGTAAATGATAGAGTACAAGCCAATGAAATGATGCCAGCTACTAAAGGAAAATACTTTCTCTTTTTTTGTTTACTCATCGATATGCAGTTCACCCTTTATCTAGTTAATAAAAATAATACAAAAGTCCGTAGTGCTATTCACCTCCAATAACTGGAAAAATGGGTCTGGAGTACGATGGAACTATTTGTAAAAAATTGATCCTATTAATGAGGTGTTACTTGATCAATAAATAAAACGATAGTATTCATCCTTCAATTAGCATGAGTAAATACCGGCAATGCAATTGAATGTATACAGTATTTACACAGTGTTTAAAGTCAGTTTTTGATAAGGTGATCAGTGTATTTTACTCAATTATTAGAAGAGGAAACTGAATGGATAACCAACCCAATTATTTCCAACATAAAATAGAAATCCAATAAAATAAAGGGGTTACAGAGAAAATAGGACAAATTTCCGTGGCAGAAAGGCTTAGAATTAGGAAAATTTTCCTGCGTGCGCCAGCATTGACAAAAATATACAAAAAGAGATAAGTTTAGTGCAAGAGAAATTTCTGAACAGCAAGTGATTAATAAGTCTTGATCGGTAAGGCTCATTTTTTTTGTTGTTTTACAATGGAATTTTATGGTATTAGTAGTAAGAAAAAGGAAATAAGCGGCAGGAAGGAGGATGCTGTAAACAAGTGAAATAAAATGCTCACTTCGTTTGCAGCTCGAAAACATGGACATTATTAGCCAGACCAACCGAACGATGCTTTTCGAAGAATTCAATCCAGAGAAGCTTGATCTGCTCACAATTGTGGGAGATGTTAAGGGGATTGACAGCTTAAGCGACGACAAGATTAAAGAGATTAACGAACATTTGTTAGTGAAAACCTTCGATGAATTTTTGGACAAATTTACTCCTGTCGTCTATTCGTTTTACAACGCAGTTAACCAGAGAGTGATGTATTCGCTGAAAAAGCCAGAGGGAATACCGGAGGAGTGTATCTCTGAGATTCACATCAATCAAAACAATGATTTTCTCAAAATGCTTTTTACATTGATCGATACCAAACGCAGTCAAGGAATAACAAACGTTGATTTCAAGTTTGAGAATTTATTGGACATGATCTCGCCCAAAAAAGTAATGGATGACATACGACAGGTGAGAAAAGAGATTCACTATGTATTTAGCCAATATGAGAGTCTGGAAGAAGGCGATCCCAAGAAACTGGATATTGGAGACAAACTGAATCTCCTGTTTGAGGATGCGAGTCGCAATTACAACAACGTCATGGCCATGCTTCCCCTAGCCATCGAAGATATCAAAACGAGGCTCTTACTGGGAGGATCACAAGAGGAAAAGCAATCCGAAGCGATCCAAATCGGAATGCTTACTATCGGGGAAAAAGGTGAATTGAAGATCATCGAAGCCCCTCGAAGCGAAGGTAACGAACTCATGCTGCTCGATGATCACGGTGAGACCGGGTTGGCGTCTGTATTCGGTGAGGACTATGACTCGGTTACAGAGACTCCTTCCGCATACGTCAAAGATCTCGTAGTTCGTACCTTCTGCCCACTGCCAGCAATTCAAACCCAGGTAGATATTGAAGTGGAAGTTCAGAATTATAACACTTATCTGGAATTTTATAAAAATGCAAAGGACGAGTTCGTCAAAACGGTCAAGCCTCTAGTAGAAAAAATTCTTGGTGTGAAGATGTTTTTCGATCAGTACACAACCAAGAACAAAGGGATGCAACCAACGCTTCTCGTGACGAATACCAAACTGGATATGATGGTCAAGAGCAACAATATTCCGAGACTGGAGACCTACCTTAACACAGTCAACTCCAAAAATGAGTTTTCGGACACCGTTTGGTTCGGTATTGTTCCCTCGGTAGAAATGGAAGCTGCCGGCAAAGCTCGTGTCAGTCGGGAGCGCTTCAAGGGTAACGAAAAAGTAACCAAGCAGGAAGGAAACACCATGGAATCCCTGACAATGCTTCTTCAGGTTGTGAAGGACTATAAGGTACAGATCTTCTTCAGTTTTGTAACAGGAGAAGAGACAACCTTCAATAGCATGGCAACTTCCGGTATTGATAAATTTATGGATAAATGCGCAGGGCTGGTTCGCAAAGATTATAGCGAATTCGCCATCCCTTGTGTTCCTAATTTTACGATCATTCCGAAAGATAAATCGGGAGTGGTTATCGACAGCAAGATGCTCCAAACCGAAGACGGTGTCAAGCTTTCCAAAGAAAAAGAAGACATTCTCAAGCTATGGATTGAAGGCGTTTATGTTGGAGCGAGTTACGTTGCAGCAGGACTGGTAGCAGCAAGTCAATGTCCGGAATTCTTGAGAGAATCGTTCAAAAATGTTAGCAGAGAGTATCCGGGTGTGCGCTTTGATATTGAAGCAGGAGACAACAGTCTTCGGATCGTGACGACCATGGCGAAGGAGATTTCTGGATTCACCAACAATATCAAAGACGCTATTAACCGACGAAACTTTGGATTTGTGTTCTCATCTGAGAATGCACAGATTCAAGGCAAGGATGTCAAACGAATCACGGTTTATAAAGCAAGAAGTCTATCGATGACAGAAGACGGATATGATTCCCTTTTCAAAACATTGGTAAGCACATATATCGAGCGAATTCTCCGATTCCAGACGGGTGACTTCAAACACGACAATATTGTCAGGTTCTTTAGTAACAATCCAAGCTCTCAAAAGAGCAAATGGATCGGAAATCGAGGCTTTGTTAATTCCATCGTCCAAGATGGTGATGATATCAGCTACATAATCGACGAGAAGAGTAATCTTTGCCATATTGATCTGGTATTCAATGGCAATGTGAAGAACCTTGAGGTGACCATCACCAAAGGTGCCACTATGGCGAAAGCTTAGAAATCCGGGTGCTACGTGGTGCGCCCTAAATAAGTGCACCACTTATCATCAGCCTCGGGAACATCTAGTTCTTGAGAGCTCGAAATATATAGGGAGGTATTTTTACATGGGCTTCAGACTCAAGGTAGAGGGAGCAGAAACAATCGAATTAGGGATGGACAACATCAAGACAGTAGCATACGAAACTGACACTCCAAATGACTCCAACGCTAGATCAACAGATGTAGGTGCTACTCTCAAATTGACTGGCAAAATCATTACTGCAACAGATGGTGATAATGCCGACGACACCATGAAACTGGCAACTTGGTCGTTAGTACCTGCTGAAAAAGCGGATTGTTATCGCAAAGTTACTCTTGAAGTAATTGCTGCCGATCAAGTCATCAGAAAAATTCACTTCCCAAATGCATTTGTCGTGGATTATACCGAACGTTTTGGTGACACCGAGGGCGTCGGTACATTCGAACTACTGATCAAGCAGAAGAAAGACAAGACAGAAATGGCCAAAATCGAAGGCGGATATGCTGTCTAGATAAAGCCATGACGGACTTATAGCATCACAACATCACCAATGGCCGTATCTTGAAGTGATTCAAGGTACGGTCCTCCCATCCAAATTTACTAATCAAAAGCAGGGATCACGTACATGAAAAATTACTATGAAATCCTTGGTGTCAATCGAGATGCTTCTCGTGATGAGATCAAACAAGCATTTCGAAAGCTGGCGAAAAAATACCATCCCGATGTTAATGCAGGAAGTACTGAGTCAGAGATTCGGTTCAAAGAGATCAACGAAGCTTACAACACGTTGATCGATGAAAACATGCGAGCTGATTACGATACACGTCAAGACGGAACAAAAAATCATCAACGAATGAATCACACCAACACTTCCAAATCTGGAAATGCCAAAAACAGTTCAGCATTTACTGGATTCGATCCAAATGAGTTTGAAAAGAACTTTGAGCAGTTTTTTGGATTTCACCCCAAGAACAAAAATACGTCATCAATGCAGAAAGATGGTTCGGGAAACCGAGATCCTTTCCAGTCAAACGAGCTTTTCAACCGTTATTTCAGCATGAAGAAAAAGTGAGCCGAGGCTTTAGGTGAGTCATCAGGGACGCTTTTTTATTTTAGCTTTTATCGGAGGTGTGAATATGCAAGACGTAGCGAGAACCTATCAAAAATCTGGTTGGATCATTGTACTGGAATTATTAATCATCATCGTATCGATCATCGGACTTATTTATGTGTATGGCATCAATGATAATACCAACGTGAAGATAGGCGTAGGAATCCTGTTGGTTGTAGGTCTGATTGGCGTCTTCGTGGTAAAAGGCAGAGCGGCAAATCCAGTGATAGAAAGAGCAACGGGGATAACGAAAGTAGTTCTTCTGGATGAGGATGGGGAGAGCACGAAGGAATGGTATATCCACGGCGGAACATCTCTGCTCATCGGAAAAAGCACCCCTGAACATGAAGTAGATATTGATTTGGCAGATACGGAATATGCAGCTTTAATCAGTAAACAACACGCAGTATTGAACCATGCATCCGGTCAATGGTACATCGAGGATGTCGATTCTCGAAATGGTACAGGAATACAAAAATCAAATCATAAGTCCAGGAGCAAGCTGGAGCAGGAAAATCCGCAGAAGCTGGAATCCGGTGATATTATCTATATCGCCAGTACACGTCTGATGATCAAATAAGATTGATTTTGAACAGAATGAAACGGGGGATTATGGGATGAGTTTGTCGAGATGCACGAATGGACACATGTTTAGTACAAGAAAACACGGGAGCACATGCCCATATTGCAACATTGTCGTAGAACCTTCCGTGAAAAATGACCGAGTTAGGGTAATGGATGATGAGAAGACCATGCCTTATCTGGGTGAAGCAGATGGGATCGACCCCGTTACAGGATGGCTCGTCTGCATCGAAGGTCCACAGCTTGGTCAAGATTACCGAATCATGGCGGAGAAAAACTTCATCGGACGTGCAGAAGATATGCATATTCGCATTGTAGGTGACAATACCGTTTCGAGACGTAATCATGCTGTTATCGTATACGACCCGAAAAAACGAAGCTTTTTCCTCTTGCCTGGGGATGCATCGGGTCTTGCCTATCATAACAATGAAGCCGTCTATTCACCACAAGAATTAACCGCCTATGATGTCATTCAGTTGGGCAAAAGCAAATTCATCTTCATTCCTCTTTGTGGTGTCCATTTTGAATGGGAAAACACCAAGGTTATGGCGTGATGAATGTGGTCGGAGTGCAAACCCTGTTACCGTATGGGATCGTCATGGCTTGCATGGTGTTGCTTTTGTCTCTGTTTCGCCTGCGAAAAAGCTTGCTGGGCAGATTGTCTGTAAAAGGAATCAGCATCGGAAATGGGCAGACGATGGGGAGACGGGAAGAACAGGATGACTACTTTTCTACAGCAACCACATTGAACGGAACGATTGCAGTGCTAGCCGATGGGATCAGTGGACTTTCCAACGGAAGAATGGCAAGCACGATTGCTGTTACGACGTTTATACGTCAGTTTTTAAAAGTAGAAAAAATACAACAGATACCCGCTTTTTTCACCAAATCCGCCCGGTTGAGCAATCAGGAGATTCTTGAGCAGTTGCGAGGATCAAGAGGCGGAACAACGCTCGTTGCAGCCGTCATCACCCAAGGGAATCTCTATTGGGGGGCAGTAGGAGATAGCATCCTGATGGTTTATCGAAATGGTGACTTTATCCAAATGAATTCGAAAGATACATATGAACTAATCTTGGAACAACGGTATCTAGCCGGACAAATAACCAGGGCAGACGCCATCTCTGATCCTCAAAAAAAAAGGCTTATCAACTATTTGGGCTTCGAGGGGTTCCGCAATATGGAAGTATGTCGTGAACCATATCGACTGCAAAAAGGGGACAAAGTCATTCTTTGCAGTGACGGTGTATATGAAACGTTGACGGAAATCGAAATCGAACGGATTCTCACTCAAAGCAGATCCACTCAAGATGCGGCACAAGCAATCATTGAAGCTGTGGAACACAAAAATAAGAAAAATCAAGACAACGCCACGGTTGTAATTTTGGAAAATGGCTGGTGACATGCTTTTGGATAAGGAGCAATCCATTAGAAAGGAGCGGGAGTACAGATGAGAAAGGATAACAGCACATTTGTGACATCATTCCTGTCCGAAGCTGGCACTTTTCTTCACAACCATGACTACTTCGCCTACACAGAACTCGATGATATGGCTTTCTGGGTCATTGCTCGAGGGCTTGATTCGGATAAAGAAGCGAATAGTGCTGAATTAGCTGTGAAGAGTATCTTGGGAAACTTCATGGAGAACCCCACCATGTCCCGCATCAAAATCCGCTCTTACCTGCAACAAGCCCATGAAGTATTACAGGCCGAAAGCCAACGAGTCCGCCTAAAAGCAAGCCTTACCTTGGTTGTCACAGACTATTCCAAGATCGTCTATGCGGTTGCAGGTAATGCCCGCATCTATCTTTTCCGCAATGGACGGTTCCATGCAAGAAGCAGCGACCAGAGCTTGTCTCAACTCATGGTAAGCGATCAAAAAATACCAGAGCATCGTCTGGACCATCATGAAGAGCGCCACAATCTGACGAATTACCTAGGCAAGCCCAACGAGTTCACCCCCTACGTATCGAAAAAATTCCCGTTGTCTGACGGGGATGTCATGCTCTTGTGTACACCAGGTTTATGGGAGAATATCTCAACTCCAGAGATGACGGATGCGCTGGCAGAAGCAAATGAACCAACTGCGTTGGTGGATACGCTGGAAGAGGTGCTTTTAAGTAAGCAAAGCAAGGTAGTTGACAATTACACGGCTGCAGCCATATTCGCAGACAAGGTGTTCATGGAAGATCCCTATCGGAAATGGCAAATCGTGAAGAAAGTGGCGATAGCCGTATTTCTGTTCCTGTTGCTTGGCGGAGGGACATATGTCTATATGGCAAGACAAGCTGCCGTCCAGGCAGAAGCCGCAGCAAGCATCCTTGAACACGAGAAAAACGGAGATACATACATAACTGATGGCAATTATCCACTCGCATTGAAGGAATATAGTGAAGCCCGCAATGCATCGATCAAGGTAAAAGATAAAGTCCATGCGGAGTTGATTGGACGAAAACAACGGATTGTTCAGTTAATTGTCGATGGAGACAGCAACGTCAAGGATAATGACTTTGTCAAAGCGCTTGATAAATATCAAAAAGCACTGCAAGAGGCGAAAAAACGTTCTGATTTTAACATTGCAGAGTTGGAAGCCAAGATTCGTGACGCCCAGACCTATAAACAGATTATGGTGCTGATGAAGGATGGAGATTTACGCTTCGAAGCGCAGGACTATCTTGGCGCCAAAGACTTATACCAGAAGGCAAGAAAAGCAGCGATACTCTCATCCTTTAGCGCTGGTGAGAAAGAACTCCGGGTGAAGCTGGATGAAGTGGAAGACAAAATAACAAGTCTCCAAAAGGAAATCAAAATGGTGAATGGCGATAAAATGGAAAAAATCGGGGATAACCAGCTTGAGGCACAGGACCTTGTAGGGGCAATCGAATCTTATTCTCTCGCTCGGGATGCTTATCAAGAAATTGGCATGCTGGAGAAAGTCCTCACGATGGAGCGAAAAATTGCCAAAGCAGAGGAAGAGCTAGATGCGATGACAGTAGAGGGTATGCCAGTACCCGATATCCCGGTACCCGATATGCCAGCCCAGGGAGGAAGTCCAGTTCCAGCCAGCACTCCCGAGGAGGTGGCCAGTTCACAGCCATGAGAGATATCATACTTGACCGACTAAGCAAAATGGATGATTTGGAGCAACGAAAACTTCTCAAGCAAATGATGACAGGAGTGTTTCTTCATCTGATAGATTACCAGCAAGAGATGAACCAGAAGCTGGAGGATCGCGTCTTCAGCGAGATAACAGGCGAAGAAAACAGGCATGACATCTATGTCACCATTTGTTCCAGAGAAAATGTAGACCCGATCCATGAGTTTTTGTATCCCATGATCCCTGAAGATATCAAGATGAAAAAATGGGATAGCAGGAAGCTTCTGACCCAATTAAGCCAAAGAGAAGAAGCAAAGTTGATGACGATTTTTTTGGAATGCGAGCATGCCAAATTGATGCCACTTTTTACATCCCAACGGACATTTTCCGCAGAGATGGTAACTGCCACTGGTAAAAAGCAGCTAGAGGTTCGACTACAGCAGAATCGTTCGTATTTAGAAGAAATTGAGCGGCTGTATCACGTATTTCTTCTCAACAGCATCCCATGGAAAACGTTGAATCATCCGTATGCGATGAAGTTTTTTGATGTGATTCTCGTTCGATCCGAAAGCCAACTGGACGAAGAGGATGAAATCGTTGAAATCAATATCCATTTGGAGGAATTCGAGCCATTCAAAAAAACAGACATCATTCCTTTGTGGAACATCGAGCGATTAGCTCTCAAAAACATCGGTTTCCCCATTCCCGCGATGGATAGAGTCAACTTTGAGCATGTGCTGTCCCTTCGAAGCACGGGTACTCAACACGGCTATCTCATTGATGGCGAAGAAGACCTGATTCGCTATATCAAGCGAACGCCGGAAGAAGTCACCATTGTTTCCCCACGTGAGAAAGCGGATGTGTGGAATGTACTGAAAATCACCAAGCCAGCTCAAACGTCCATTGGCAGATTCGACTATGAACTTTTGTCCAACAAACGGAAAGAAAGCTTTATCAGTGCATATGCTCGCAAGCAGGCGATGGTTGTTAGAGCCAAGGGTGAAATCACTCGGATGATTCACTCCTTCGATGCCTCCCGCTATCTTGATCTGGAGCATGTGGAGATTTTGGACTCAGCGACGCAGTCACCACTGACCTATGAAATGAATCCATTCATTAGTGATAACATTCGAATCCAACACGACAAGAAAATCATGAAGCTGGCATTTCGTCCATTGGTCAAAAACGGCTTTCTTTTACAAGATATCATGAGTTTTCTCGTGTCCGAAGTGCAACTCTATTTTCCTGAATATAAGTGTGAAGGAGAATGGGCTTGAATTATATATGGGACGTGATTATTAAGGCGAAGCAAGCAGGTCTTGACAAAAAGGATATCCATTTCTTAGCAGCCAAATCGTTCTCGCCCTATATGGAAATCAGTAAGGAAATTCTCAATGCCAAAGACATTGATCCAAAGGTCGAGATCAACCCTTTCTATCGCTTTTCTGCTATTTTTCAAGACCTCCTCAATGTGAACGATACAGGCAACAGGGAGCTGCGATCAACGGTTTTGGATATTCTCATTCATTTTCTTGCTGAAATTGACTTGATGCAAGGGATGAACAAAAAAGAATACTACATCCGCTTTGTCTTAAAGGATCTGGAAGCAGGTTCTTTCGGCAAGAGAGCACAACAGGCAATCATGCTGTTCGACCAGAAGGAAAGAGAGACAATCGCTCGCAATATCCTGAGATTGTACGAGACGGGTGAAGAGATATTTCTCCTGAAAGATACACTGCGAACGATTTTCCATCATTCGATCATTTATGCGAATTGTGAAGAAAAGGACGAATTGCTGATCTATGTCGGCCAAGAGCAAACGGAGAACGATCGCACAAAAATCGAAATGATACTTGAGATTTTTGTACCTGTGCGTTTTCATACGGAGATTTACTGGCAAGCTCATTTTGGCATTATCGATGTAGAAGAAACCATGCGGATAGATACGATTGCCATTTACTGATCGGCAAGGAAGGAGATGAATCATGCATACATACTCTTATAAGCTGTATCTCGATGGAAGAGAAGAGTCAGGCAATCATAAGTTTCCTCGTTATACACGAGATGAGCTTACCGAGATGACCACCTATCAGCTGCGAAACATCTGTTATATAGAAAAATTGGTTCCAGCGTTAATCAATACGTTGGATCGAGAAGCGCTGATTGAAACAATTTTGAAATTCCGCGGTGCAGTGACTCATCAACTGATCCAGGAAAACGTCACTGGTGGATACGAGCGAGTGGAAGCTGTAATTAAGAAATATTTGCGCACACCCTTTCCCGATAACGGGAGTATTAAAGTGCCAGCCCGTATGACGCTTTATTCAGGCTTATCCATTAACAAGCGTGACAACTATCGCGTCAAGGCTGAGAACGGCATTGTAGAATCCAATGTTCTCATCGTCAATGATTCCCTGGAACTGTGTGGAATCCTGAATCTCATCCAGGACAGCACACAATCAGGACACTTCTATCTTTCATCAGCCCAGTCGATTCCTTTTCGAAAGACCGCCAATCGCAACTACAGCTATTTGTTTTTCCGCAAACAGGATTCCGATTATCTGTATAAAGTCTACACGCAAGACAAACCAATGCCACCTGCCAATCTGCATTATTACAAAATACCGGCGACCGATTTGGAAATTCGTCAATTAGAAGAAACAGATGCGATTTTAGCGATTGATTTTGGTACGACCAATACGACGGCTGGTGCCTATCTCGATCAAGCGTATATCTCTCAACCGTGCGATAACGACATTCTCAATGGGAGAGTACGAATCGGTGCAATCAATTATGTCGCTTTTCCAGATGCGACACAGAAGGAAGAGGATTGGATTGAGATACTGCCCACGGTCGTAAGTGTTGCAGATGCTTCTGATCCGCTTCACATCAAGTTTCATTTTGGCTATGATGCGGTTGCTTCCACAAGAAAAAACGGGTACAGCAGCCATGCATCGGTCTTTCACGGGATGAAAAGATGGGTCAACAGCTACACCCAAATGGAAGAGGTAATGGACGGACAGGGCAATTCAGCAATGACCAAGCGAAGTGATATTCTTCGTTCCTATCTCATCTATTGTATACAAATGGCAGAGCAGCAATACAAATGTCGGTTCAAGAACCTGCATATCTCGAGTCCAGTGAAACTGAAATCGCAGTTCATAGACATGTTTACCGAAATATTGCCAGAGTACCATATCGAGACAGAGCATTCGTTAGATGAAGGAATGGCTGTTTTGTATAACACCATTGCTGATCAGATTGATAAGAACAGTTTTTTGGATGGAGAAGAGTACAACGCACTGGTCATCGATTGCGGTGGCGGAACAACGGACTTATCTTCCTGCCGTTTCAGAATTCGAGACGGTAAGATTTCATACCAGATTGATATACAGACCACCTATGAGAATGGAGATACCAATTTTGGCGGCAATAATCTGACGTATCGAATTATGCAGTACATCAAGATTGTTTTTGCGGATTACTACTCCAGGGTAAAGCATATTCGTGTCATTGACGACCTGATCGACATCCCAGGTTCTGAAGTTTTTCGTCATGTAGATGAGCAGGGAATACGCTCGGTCTATCAGCAGTTGGAACAGAGTTATCAGGAAGCCGAGGCTTATCTGCCAACACGGTACAAGGAATACGAAAACCGAAGCCGTGATGAATATCAGCGGGTTCGCAACAACTATCACTTCCTGTGGGATCTTGCAGAGAACATGAAAAAAGAATTCTTCCGCAAAACAGGCATGCTGCGAAATCGATTCCATGCGGAAAGCAATGATCAAAGAAATAACGATCTCAAAATTACAGCAGTCGAACGGTGGGCTTT
>NZ_JBNCMT010000007.1:156750-171245 GCF_049846925.1 Brevibacillus nigriterrae | reverse complement strand
GAATTCATATTGCTATCCATTATTTCAGCTTTGGTTGGCTTGAAATCTTCAGTTAACCAAATTTTTTGCTTGGTGAGAGAGCGGTTTCCACTATAATTCGCTTTTACTTCAAACAAATACTGTTTATTGTCCATCTTGAGTTGGCGCTCTGCATCATCAACAATGCTTCGAACGAGCGTCTCGTAAAGATAGAGTGGGCCGTTGTTTTCTGGCCAACCGCTTTGGAAACGGAAGCTTTTGTTCAGATGAGGTGTGAGCACGAAAACACCTTCATCATTACGTAAAATAATCTGCGTAATATTGCGCTGTTTGGAAGTCAGTGCAACTCGGTAATTTGTTGGTTTGGCATACCAAACTTGTACGTCATACTGCTGCGGAGTGGACCCTGTTTTCAATGTCAAAACTGCATTCGTTTTGTACCCTGTGATTTTGTCCAAGGTACCACCCAAATCCTCCACTACGTCTTCAGGTGTCTTCTGTCCAAAGCAACCTCCTGCGAAAACGGAAAAGACAAGTAGTAGCACTATCCATAAAGCTCCCCGTCTCATCGTTTAACCCTCCTCATCTGATTTCGACAAAGAGGGAAGCCCTGTCTATTTCCTAGGAAATTTGTCAGACCAAGTTCACCAATCGAGAATCGTGTCTGCTGAAACTAAAAAATGATCATAAGTTGACAACGATATCGCCGAATTGGATTTGGACTAACCTTTCCTGTTCACAACAGGTAGTCCCTCCTAATCTATGCGATATATACTTATGACCCTTCTCGTCCCAATATGCAGACAAGTTACACTTGTTCGATGATAACCTGTGCAACTGCGTATTCCCTGCTATGTGAAATGCTTACATGGATGTTTGTATGTAAATGATTCCGTAGTGTTACTTGTGGTTTTCCTTTCTCATCTGGCAAAATCACAATGTCATGAAAACATAGTTCAGCGCCGATCCCTGTCCCTAACGCTTTTGCAACAGCTTCCTTGGCTGCAAATCTGCCTGCGACAATTTCTGTGATCCGATGTGGGGATTTGTTTTCAATCAGTATTTTTTCATTAGGGGCCAACACACGATCGATGAAACCTTGTTTACGATGAAGAATATTATCTATGCGTTTTAATTCGACTATATCAATTCCGATACCCGTAATCATATTACAACGCCCTCATTTCAATCAGTTTCAAACTTGTCCTTTAAAAATTATACTTAACAATCCAGACAAAAAGTAACCCCCCATGAAACCATGGGGGGCGGCATTCAAATTACTCAGTTGGGTTATTTTGTTGCGAAGCACGAGCAGCAGATTGTTGGTTCTGACGTCGTACCTGGGCTACATTTGTTTCGCTAGCAAATTCAGTCGCATTTGCTTGCGTTTGCATGCGAGCAGCTTGGTTTGGTTGTTGTTTATTACGTTTTGCCATCGCTTGAGTCACCTCCTCGACATTGCTGACTATAATTTGTACAGCAACCCCGAGTGGTATCCATCCAGTTCCTTCCTGATTTCAGAACCTTTTGCAGGGAATACTACCCTTTGTGACAAATTAATTTGCTACTGAAATTCCTTGCCCCTCTGTAGTGTTCAATGGCAACTTGGCATTGGGGAGTTGTTCCAATATCTGTTTTACAAGCGGTTTACACTCCTGGTTAATGGAATAGTATACCCAGGCACCTTTTCTTGTTTCTTTTACAATTCCATGCGAGCGCAATTTTGCCAAATGTTGAGAAACGGACGGTTGAGATGCTTGTATATTCTCGACGAGGTCTCTAACACACATGGATTGTACATATAGTAAAGAAAGTATGGTCAATCGAGTTTTATCCCCTAGCAGCTTAAACAAATCAGCCATATACAATATTTGCATCATATCTGTAGGCTCCATCTTTATCCCGCCTCTCCGATCATATTCGCTAATCAGTATACTATACGATTCACGCTGTCTCAATAGATCGTTGGGATAGTCACACACAGATTATGCCTCACGCTGCTTCATTGTTGATATGATATTCTCCGCCGTTCTTGCCGCTAGTGCCATTACCGTGTTGGTGGGATTGCTGCCAGATGAGGTAACGAAGGTGCTTGCCCCAGCGATATACAAATTAGGTATATCGTGGCTTTGACCAAATTGATTCACAACCGATCGCTCAGGATCATCTCCCATACGACAACCTCCCATCAAGTGGGCTGTATCATCGATGACATGCTCCGTTTTCCCGCCCATCGCCTGGATGAGTTCATCCATCTGTGATATGGCATGGTTGATCAGCTTGATATCGTTGTCTCCATAACTGAACGATACTTGTGCACGAGGCATTCCATACTCGTCCTTTTCATCTGCAAGTGTCACTCTGTTCTCAGGATCAGGAAGCACTTCGCCTACCAGTGTGATTCTCGCATAATAATTATAGTCCAGCATTATTTCTCTCAGTTCGCTTCCCCACACCAGCTTGCTATCCTTCCGTTCTGTGGCAATCGCTGAAGCCATTGCTACAGGCCTCACTCCGTGAGCATTCAAGGTATACCCTCTAGCAAAACCACGATTAGGTTCGGTTTCGTAAAAGTGCTGAGTTAATGCGAGTACAGGCGTGCCTTTGTATAATCGAACTTCCTCTTCCAATTTTCCGTAAACGTCTTGGCTGCTGTGCGGCATGATTGCTTTGCCTACCCACCCACTTGAGTTGGCTAATCCATTCGGGAAATGATGGTTTGCCGAATGAAGCAACAGTCGTGGAGTTTCTACAACAAATCCAGCAAGCACAAACACTCTTGCCTTTTGTCTGTATTCCTGTCCATCATGATCAAAAACCACTGAGGTTACTTTGCTCCCATCCGTTTCGATTAAAGTCACCATACAGTCTGAAAGGATTTCAGCACCTTGTTCAATTGCTTTGGGAATATGATGAATCAGTCCACTATACTTGGCATTCGGCATACATCCTTGATTGCAAAAACCTCGATTGATGCACGGCGGGCGACCGTCGAACGGCGCTGACAGGATGGCCAGCGGGGCGACTGAGCTTTCGTAACCCAACTTTTCACATGCTTCTCGAAACAGAATGGAATTGGCACTGATTGGTTCCCGAACAGGATAGGGATATGGCCCTTTGAAGGCTCCCCAGGGAAAATGCTTGGGCCCTGATACGGCAATTTCACGCTCAATTTTTTCATAATAGGGAGCAAGGTCTTCATACCGTATGGGCCAGTCTTCTCCTACACCATCCAGCGTTCGGGTCATGAAGTCACTTTCATGGAATCGTAAAAACACACCGGTGAAATGGACTGTACCTCCACCAACTCCTCTGCCTGAGTTGTTCTTCCCCAGCTTCAGCGGATTTTTTCCATTGACGAGACGGGTATCCTGCCATCCCAGCTTTTGTGTAGCCAACTCATCACTTGCAAAGTCAGTCTGTGGATTCCAAAAGGGTCCTGCCTCGATCACAACGACTCGCAGGCCTGCTTTTGCCAGTTCATGAGCAATAACCCCACCTGCTGCCCCCGCGCCTACAATACAGACATCAGCCTCATCCCCATATTTGCGTTTGTCCAACTGCTTGGAGCGATATCCAAGATAATGATTGCTATGATGAGTTACTTGGTCATGATTCTCCATGTTGTTTCGCCTCCCATGGGTCTATTAATCCTTTCTCCACCCGGACATACCCCCGAGGATAAGCAGGACCACCATAACCAATATCGGACCATACAATTGGATGTGAATAGTACGCTTCAACCACATCGTGGAGTAACGCCTTGAAAAAATCAGGATAATCCTGACTCGTCACATTCAACACTTGTTCTTGTTGATCGGGAGCAAGTGAGACAAATCCGCTGCCGTACGAGCGGTGACTGATGAAGTCAATCCTCCCTAATCCATCCTTGATCAGCATTTTCTTCGGTAACACATTCACATTTCGTTGGCTCTCCCCAATCGGGCTGGCTAATGATTGATCCAGATGCTCCAAAACATAGGTAAGCACTTCCAAACGGTGATCATCCACAAGCACTTGGATCAACGTCTGCATAATCGTGCCTTCATCGTATGTAAAAAATTTGTGCAGGACTTGTGGGGTTTTGCGTTTCCGGACAATTTGCCTGGTATGCTCATCCCAAGCCTCGTGCTGGTTCCAAACATCATAACCGGGATACAGACTCTCTTTGGTCATTGGTCTACCCCCAATACAGCGCCAACAGCCCGACAGCGCCCATCGCTGAGATCATCAAGGGTAAAATGATTGGCGGCCCTACCAGGAAATTCTGGCTCTCTGAGAAGCCTCCAACTCGTTGCCTGATACCTGCCCCATGGAGGAATGCCCCATACACGCCTGCTGCGATTGATACCCACATGAGCACAGAAAACAGCGTGCGTACCCAAACGACCGGGTAAAAGACAAGGAAAAGGGAAATAACACCGTCAACCGGTGTCGCCAAAACGGGCAACCACATGGCCCAGCGCCTGAAATTTTGCCGGGAATGAAACAAGGTAACTTGAATAAACAGCAAAAGGAATGCCAGCCCCACAACAAGCAACAACATACGTTCAAGAGGCCATCCTGTCCACATACTGATTCCTCCGATGACTATCAAATTTAGACTTCCTGTTAATCAATTGTTTCCTATCTAGTTCAGGTTCCATACCTAGCCACATCTGCAAAAAATAAGCTCCTTCTTCAAAATGAAGAAGGAGCTTACAGAGGGAGCACTATCGTATTCCTATGCTCGCTAACCCGGATTTTGTCCAACGCCTTAAAGACGGCAATCAGTTGGATAAGTACGTGCACCCCAGTTGTTAGGTATGTCTAACAATTGGGGTGCAGTTCAACACGTTCTTTTCTTATCCAAAGCGCCCGGTGATATAATCTTCTGTTCGTTTGTCACAAGGGTTCTGGAAGATAACCGGGGTATTGTCGTACTCAACCAGATCACCGTTCAGGAAGAAGGCAGTTTTGTCGGAGATACGAGCTGCTTGTTGCATATTGTGCGTAACGATGACGATTGTATACTTGTCTTTCAATTGATCCAGCAATTCTTCGATCTTGGCAGTAGAGATGGGATCAAGAGCGGAAGTCGGTTCATCCATCAAGATGATGTGAGGACCTACCGCAAGTGCCCTAGCAATGCACAGGCGTTGCTGCTGCCCGCCAGACAACCCATAAGCAGGCTTCTTCAGCACATCTTTGACTTCGTCCCACAATGCAGCTGACTTCAGACTGCTTTCGACAATCTCATCTAATGAACTTCTATCCGTAATTCCATGCAACTTCGGCCCAAATGCTACATTTTCATAGATGCTTTTTGGAAACGGATTTGGCTGTTGGAAAACCATCCCGATATTTTTGCGCAGGATCTCTACATCAATTCCCTGCTCGTAAATATCCAATCCTGATACCTTGACGTTCCCCGTGATCCGCACGTTCTGGATCATGTCATTCATTCGGTTCATGGTACGTAAAAAGGTTGACTTACCACAGCCAGATGGGCCGATGAAAGCAGTAATGCTGTTCTCTTCTATATCAATATTGATGTTATTCAAGGCATGATGCTGTCCGTAGTACAAGTTAAGATCGCGAACTTCTATGATGCTCACAAGCGTAGCTCCTCTCACTTCGTTATCTATTTGAACTGGCTCGATTAGTAGCGTTTCTGATACTTGTTTCGCAGGTATACTGCCGTTGTATTCATGACGAGAAGAACAATCAAGAGAACGATGATACCGGCAGCAGCTACAGCTCTGAATTCATCCTGCGGCTTACTGGTCCAACTAAAAATCTGCATCGGTAAAACCGTAAACTGCGAAAACGGCGAGGTAGGAACAAAGGCAATAAACGTAACCGCCCCAACTACCAGCAAAGGAGCCGTCTCACCAATCGCACGAGAAAGGGACAGGATTAGCCCGGTCAAAATACTGGGAAAAGCCGCTGGAATCACAACTCTTCGAATCGTCTGCCATTTGGATGCGCCCAACGCATAGGATGCATTCCGCATATGCTGCGGGACACTGCGAATGGCTTCCTGTGAACTAACTACGATAATTGGCAGAACGAGTAATGCCATGGTTAACGCTCCTGCCAAAATGGTTTCGCCCATCATAAACATTTTTACAAATAACCCCAAACCCAAAATACCAAATACGATGGATGGAACACCTGCCAGGTTGTTGATGTTCACTTGAATCAGGTTGGTGAACCACCCTTTGGACGCATATTCCTCCAGGTACAGAGCCGTTCCGATCCCGAGAATAAAGGCGATGGGCGCAGTAATCCCGATGACCCACAAGCTGCCCATCAACGCCGAAAGCACTCCCGCTTTCTCAGGGTTACGAGAGGCAAAGCTGGAGAGGAACTGCCAATCTAACCAGCCCACCCCTTGTGAGAGTATTTGATACAGCAAAACTCCCAAAGCAACCACACCAAAAAGTGTAGCTGCCAAAAAGACAAACCTTGATAATTTATCAAAAAGCTTTCGCTTGAGTAGTCGTGTGTTAGCCATTAATACTCCTCCTTGAAGCGACGAGTAATCCACTGAGCCACAATGTTAATACCAAGCGTAAGAAGGAACAGAGTCATACCTACAGCAAAGATGGTTTGATATTCAACCGATCCATACTGGATGTCCCCACCACTTACTTGTACAATATAGGCCGTCATCGTCTGGATACTTTCTAATGGATTAGCCGTTAGCTTCGGTGTCGCACCTGCTGCAATCGTAACAATCATTGTCTCTCCAATCGCACGAGAAATCGCAAGAACAAAAGAAGCGATGATCCCGGAAAGACCTGCTGGAACAACTACTTTGGTTGCTACTTCGAGTTTGGTTGCACCGAGTGCATAGGCCGCATCACGCAAGGACCGTGGAACAGCTACCATTGCATCTTCACTTAGTGACGCAACCATTGGCAAAATCATAATTCCCACAACAATACTTGCACTTAACGCATTAAACATTCCTGCATCAGGAAAAATCTCACGAATAATTGGAGTGACAAATGTTAAAGCGAAATAACCGTACACAATCGTTGGAACACCAGCCAACACTTCCAATATTGGCTTAATCGTGCGACGTACCCGATCAGGAGCATATTCACTGAGATAGATAGCTGTCATTAAGCCAAATGGCAACGCAACCAAGCTTGCTCCTACCGTAATCAGGAACGATCCGCTCATTAACGCCATGATGCCGAAGTGTTGCGGTTCAAATAACGGAGTCCATTTCGTGTCTGTCAAAAAATCCAACAGTGACACATGCGAAAAAAATCCGATGGTTTCAACAAGCAATACCCCTACAATACCAATCGTGGTTAATACGGAGATAACCGCACAAATAATCAAAAACAGGCGAACACCAAATTCTCGATTATGTCTATTATTTTTCACGACAATTTGTTGTTTTTTCTCTACAAGGACGTCTTGTCTTAGAACTGCTGTTTGTCTACCCAACGTGAACGGTCCCCTTTCATGTGAAACTTACACTCAGGCATGCTGAGATGTGACGTCATCTCCTAGACGCCACATCCCTTTGGTGCCTGCCCTTATCTCAAGGAATTATTGAATTTGAGCCAAAGCTTCTTTGTATTTGTCATCAGTCAATGGAACATAGAATACTGATTTCACTAATTCTGGTGCTTGCTCGATATAGAACTTCACGAATTCTTTTACCTCAGGTTTTTGTAAAGACGCTTTGCTTACGTAAATAAAGAGAGGACGGGACAATGGTTTGTAAGAACCATCTTTAATTGTTTCAGTAGATGGGGAAACTGCTTTTCCATCAGCTTCGACAGGAATCAGTTTCAACTTGTCTTGGTTCTCTTCAAAATACGAGAATCCGAAATAGCCCAATGCGTTTTTGTCACCTGCGATACCTTGTACCAATACGTTGTCATCTTCGGAAGCAGTGTAATCAGAACGGCTAGCTTTTGCTTTCCCTACAACAGCCTCAGTGAAGTATTCGAATGTACCGGAATCAGTACCAGGGCCATACAACTTGATTTCTTCTGCTGGCCAGTCAGCACGAACGTCTTTCCATGTTTTCACTTTGCTTTCTGGTTCCCAGATTTTTTTCAACTCATCAACTGTTAATTTATCAACGAAAGCATTTTCTTTGTTGACTACGATAGAGATACCATCATAAGCAACTGGAAGTTCAACAAAATCAATTTTATTTTTAGCAGCATCTTCTTTTTCTTTATCTTTGATTGGACGAGAAGCATCACTGATGTCGATTTCGCCTACAACAAACTTTTTAAATCCGCCACCTGTACCAGATTGCCCTACAGTTACTTGTACATCTGGCTGTGCTTTTTGGAACTCTTCTGCTACAGCTTCAGAGATCGGGAATACAGTAGAAGAACCATCGATTTTAATGGATCCGCTCAATTTAGGAGCATCTGTTTTTGGTGCCTCTGTTTGAGCAGGTTGATTACCTGATTGTCCACCTTGTTGTGATTGAGCTGGTTGTTGCCCACAACCTGCCAGTACAGAACCTGCCATAGCAAGTACGAGCAATGCACTACCTAACTTTTTGTTCATGAGTAGAAAACCCTCCCCAATTTCTTTTTCGATATGTTGTTCTACAAGTACAAACTATACAGGTCGATTGTTGTTGTAATGTGTTGCGATTGTTAAGCTTTCTTAAAGATTCGGATTGGTTCCAATATGTTAAACATCTCTTAATTTCCTCTCAACATTTCCTTTACGTAACTTCGTTAGGATTAGGGCTATAGGCATTAATTGGGAGGAAAATCATGTTCATTCAAACTGTTCGTCGCCTTTTGCAACGTATCCACCAACAAGTCCATCTCAGTGTAAAAATTACGGTTCCTTTTCTTTTCATATTATTTTTCTCCGTGTCCACGATTGGCTGGTTGTTCTATTCACAATCAAAAGAGACGATCATGTCATTAGTAGAAACTCGCCTGCAATCAGAAACAAAGAAAATCTCAGAGAAAGTTACTTTAATGAAATACGCTTTAGCCTCCAACCCCAAACAGTATTCCAAACGACTTACCTTTGAATTGCGCCAGCAGCAAGCGGACATGGCTCTGCAAGGATTAACGATTAGTCAATTTGTTGTTGCCAAGGGTGAGTTTAAACCGATTGATAAAATTACAAAGGGAGATATCCCCTATCCGTCTGAAATTGCCCATTTAATAGAAGAGAAAAGAAATGGTGCAACGCACGTTGAATTAAACGGCCAAACATACACGCTTGCTTTCGCATTTTCACCAGAAGAAGGATACATATACGTCATTTCCGTAGCTCAAGAACAATACCTGGCCCCACTCCATCACACAGCAACCCTCATCCTGTTCGCTGTGATTGGCAGTCTGCTGCTGGCTCTCTTATTCGGGTGGTTCGTCGTACGCAGTATCACATCACCGTTCCAGTACCTCATTCAAGTAATGAAAAAAGTAAGCAGCGGCGATTTGACGCAGCGCTCCCACTTGGAAAACGAGGGGCCAGAGTTAAAGTGGATTGCTGTCAGCTTTAACTTCATGATTGATCAGATGTCCCAAATGATTATGGAAATCAAAAACATGATACGGGATATGCATGATGGTGGAACGGAAATGCAAATCTCAGCTGATAAGGCAAAGCAGCTTTCCTCTGAACTCTCACTTCACATTGAAGTGGTGAATAAAGGTGTAGAGCAGACCGCTTCTTCCACAGAAATTACAAATGCCGCCTTCACTCAAATGAAAGAAGCCATTGATCAGCTATTTATCAGAATTACCAACGTTGTCCACTCTAGCGAAAGCATGAAAGAAACGGCTGATCATGGTCAAAAGCAAATCGATCAAGTAACTACTGTCATGCGAGAATTCGCTGCAATTTTGTATAAACTGGATGAAAGGATGGCGGGACTCAATCAACACTCAATTTCGATTGGACAAGTCGTTGAAATGATTACACGCATTGCCAAGCAAACGAAGCTTCTTGCGTTGAACGCTTCGATTGAGGCTGCAAGAGCGGGTGAAACCGGACGGGGATTTGCCGTAGTGGCAAATGAAGTAGGAAAATTGGCAGACGAATCGGAGCAAGCAACAAAGGATATCACAAAACTGATTGAAGCCATTCAGACCGATACAAAAATCGTTTCAACAGATACCTCTCACGCCATCTGCTACTTGGAAGACAGTCAAGCAAGAATGGATCAGACAGAAAAGGCCTTTACTGACATGCATCAAAAAATGACAGTGACAAATGACCAAATGAATATTATGGCAGAAGGACTTGCTACGATCTCTTACGGACTTCAGGAAGTTGATAAAACAATTGAAACCTTCATGGCTATCGCTCAGCAAACGTTAAGCAGTACGGAGCACATGACGAAGGCTTCCATCGAACAACTGGAAGCAATTGAGAAATCAAAATCTCTCGTAGACAATATGATTCATCTCTCAGACCGCCTGGATTCGATTAGTGACCGGTTTACCCTGGATGAGGTGGAGCCCAAACAAAAAACTGTGGCTGATTAGGCCACAGTTTTTAAATAGTAAGCTCTAGAATGGTACGATTTTTACCTGGTCCATAGTAGTCAACTTCCACATGACTGTATCGGAAACCAAATGACTCCAATGCACGAATAGAAGGCGTATTATGCTCATTTACGGTTACCAGCACTTGACGCAAACGGGTGAACTGTCCAAGTGAGGCCAAGCGTGCAGCGATCAGTTGTTTACCGATTCCCTTTCCCCGAAACGCTTCGGCAACATTACTAAATAACAGCCATCCCCTCGTCTGATGCATATCAATTCCGGCACAGCTAAAACCGATCAGTTCCCCTTGATAAGTTGCTTTGAAAATAAGATCAGGGAACAGTTCAAAGTATTTTTTTAATTCATGCAGGTTCATCCGGTCTGGCATCGTCATATCTGCCAAACGAATCATGTCATGGAAATCTTCTCTTGTTGCCAACGAAATAAGTACTTCCATCGCAAGCAGCCCCCACTTTCCCATTCGTGTAGTTCCAGTGTATCAAGGGCATGTAAAGCTCCTGTTAGGCTTGCGTGAAAAAAACTTTAACAAAAAACGATTCTATTGTTCACGAGAAAATGGTTGGCTCGTATCCATATGACCCATTAAGGAATCAGTTGGCTTTCCATCTACCAGAATTCTGATCTGTTGAACTTCCGGAAATTGAAACAGGCTTTTGGTCAACGCCTCTATTGCAAAAGCTTCTCCGGAAGAACCAAGATTGTACTGGTTTGCACCCGAGGCGTCGACCGTCAACACGCCATCTTTCAAGAGTATGGAGTGATAGGTGAAATTCGCCCAAAGTGCTTCCTGTCCAGTCTTACCAGGTTGTCCTAGCAATGTTATCACTTGTTCGAACTTTTCTTTTTCGGAACGATATTCAATTTCTCTTTCTGCTTCCACCAGGGAAGTCAATTGGGTATCAGCGTAATAAACCTTCACCGCTTGCTTGGCTTTCGCTTCCTGATTTGGTTGCTGACCATTCGTCGTTGGATTTTGTGTATTCTCTACGGGTTTTGCATCGGTAGTTCCCGGATGTTGTACGGCAGGCGCAACTCCACACGCCGACGTCATTAGGATCACAAAGAACAAGATGCTGAGTCGGATCGCTTTCATACTGTCCCCCCTGCGTATCAGAAGTTATTGATAGGATTGATAATACTCTCGAATGGCATCTGCCAATGCTTCTGCCACCTTGGTCTGGAATTCAGGTGATACCAGCTTGCTGTTCTCAATTGAATTTGTCAAAAATCCGGTTTCAGTCAAAACAGCAGGCATTGTCGTCTGCTTGATTACGACAAAAGCAGCTGTTTGCACCCCTCGATCCGGGAATGCGGTAGCTTTGACCAAATGGCGATGAACCACCTGGGCGAACGCTTTGCTTTTTTCATGGAAGTAAAACGTCTCTGTACCTCGAGTTGTCGGTTTAAAGGAGTTGGCGTGAATGGAAATAAACAGGTCTGCCTCCATCTCATTTGCTATGCCTGCCCTGTCCTTCAGTTCGATAAACTCATCAGTCGACCTAGTAGCTACAACTTGAAATCTCTTATCTTTTGAGAGAATCTCAACCAGTTTGTTTGCTACACGCAAATTAAAATCTTTTTCCAGATTCCCAGCTACACCCTTTGCGCCCGGATCTTTTCCCCCGTGCCCCGCATCAACTACAACGAGGTAACCTGTCTTTCTCGGTACTGCGGTCAATTCAAATTGCAAATCATTTTGATCGGCAGTAAATGTATATTTACTTTTTTGTGATAGCTCGACAACCACTCGAACGGTGTAAGGCGAATCACTATATTGACTGTAGCGAATACTCTGAATCAAAGGAACTTCGGCACCGGTCTGTGCACGGGTTTCTTCAACTGCCGGAATTTCAATTGGAATATCATTTGGAATTCCCAACCAACTATTATCTTCCACTTCCTCATTCGGTTCATTTGATCCGTTGCTATCTTCATCAACGCCATCTTCTGAACTTGATCCGCCAATCTGCTCCTCTTTTACATGCTCAGAAAGCTTTGTTCCCGGCAAATCGATAACCAGCCGATGAGGTCCTTGCATTGTAAAATGTTGCGGGGTTACCGGCTTCGAAGTATGAAGGATCACTTTGTGGTCATCTACAACCGTATAACCTTCAAACTCCTGAAAATGCTCAACCACCAATTGATTTTCCTCATCGCTCCAAATAATTGGGCTATCAAGTACTTTCTCCAGATCAGCTAACGGTACGACGGTTTGCGAATCAATCATTTTCCCGGAAGAAACGGCGTTTTCATCAAACGCTACTCCTAGTTTCTGCAAAGTCGCCTTTACAGGAAGAAAGAGCGTTCCGTCAAGCTTGTACGTCGCAAGTGAGCCAGTCAAATCCTGACCATTGATATGTACCTTCACCTTTTGATTGGCGATCACTGTACGAGAGCGATCATCCCAACCAACGGTAGAACCGAGCGCCTCTCCCACGAAACGCAAAGGCAGCAGCATTCGTTGATGGATAAGCTGCGGAGGGGTATCCAGTTGGATTGCTTTGTTGTTTACAATTGCTTTTTTGCTGTTAAGTTGCAGCTTAATCGTTTGTTGCTCATGATTGATTACCGCAGTCTGGGTTGTCTGATCCCAGGATACGTCCGCTCCCATCTTTTCAGCAATGACTCGCACTGGCACCAACGTCCTGCCGTTCTTGATCACTGGCGGAACATCAGCCTGCACCTGTTCACCCTCAATAACTAAGTTAACCACATCTTCCGTTGACGACGATGCGGCAGATACAAAACTTGGTATCCACAACATCATGAACAATAAAACAAATACACCAATATAACGCTGTCTCATCTAGTTCCTCTCTTCCCTTGATGTTTTATATGAAATGGAATTGTCTTCATTTGTTGAATCATGCAGATTCTCTATTAATTTAGACGAAGCTTGTCCAAAAAAGTTACTTAGTTAAATGGAACTAAAAAACTCACCCAATCGTCGCCGAAAACGATGTCGGGTGAGTTCGAAGTCTTTTCATCACAATGTTAATAACGGACTTTCGATGGGAGCACTTTTTGCTTACCAGTTAATCCGCTTAATCCGCCGTTCGCCATGAACTGCTGAATCATTCCCATCACAGCAGGATTGCCCAATATTTTCATCGTTTCCTTGACTTTAGGATTATTAAGCTGGGGGATCACCCCTCCCAACTGGGGTAACAATGGCAAAAGATCTTCTATCGGCAGAGAAAGCTTTTGCTTTGGCTCATTCTCTACAACAACGGGAACAGTTTGCCGCCTCCTACCAAACAAGCCTCTGCGAGCAGAAGGACTCACCGGTTTTAATCGGGAAATGGAAGACCTCATCTCGTTCACGTTTTTTTGAACGGCAGCCAATTCTCTTAGCAACATTTCATTTTGACTCGCCATTTTTTCCATATTTGCTGAATGGGTATCTGCCATTTGAATCAGTAAACGGTTCATCTCAGCACGAGAATTGCTCTTGTTGTTACTCTGCTTTTTACCGATGATCATGCACCCCCTACTTTTTGAAACGTTTTTTAATTGCGTTGATATCACTGGAAGACATACCCTGCTTCGATAGCTTGTTCAGCAGGCTGCCTGCATTTTCATTACGTGCCATACTTTTAAATTTGCCGACGTATTCATTGAGTTCCGCATCTGTAAACGATTTGCCCGTCTTTTTTCCCACTTCTCGTATGACTTCTCTTAATCCTGCATCTGTTTTCAGCTTTTCTCTTGGAATGGAGTTAGCAATACTGAGTATCTTTCGTATATCCATGATTCTCCTCCTTTTTTTGCTTACCTATTCCATTTACTCTATGTTTGTTAGAGCTGGCTGGTATGGTCATTTGTAGGAGGTACACGAGCACAAAAATAAGAAAAGACTTCGTCCATTTCCGCTCTTTGGAAGCTCGAAAAGAAGATCATGAGTCCGTTCTTTCATTAGGTATCACTTCCAAGGAGACTCTGTTTCGCCCCCCCGACGTTTCAGTCCCCCGATGAGAGGGGATGTGAGGGGATGTGAGGGGATGTGAGGGG